>JASLVT010000049.1 GCA_030741175.1 Porticoccaceae bacterium | reverse complement strand
CAGTTTCACGATAATTAACTGCGAGCACAGCCTCGGCATATTTGGTGGCCATACCCACTAACGCCGTACACCACATCCAAAACAAGGCACCGGGCCCTCCTAAGCTGATAGCGGTTGCAACGCCAGCAATATTACCCGTGCCCACTGTTGATGACAGCGAGGTCATCAATGCATTAAAAGGACTTACCTCCCCTTCACCTGAGCCTTTGCGGCCCTGAAGCAGCTGGCGAAAGGCATAGGGAATGCGTCGGATCGTCATCCCCTTCAATCCCAGTGTTAAAAATATACCGGTACCTAAGAGCAATAACAGCATCAATGGTCCCCAAACAATGTCATAAACCGTTAAAACGACTTGCTCAAACATACTGACCTCTAATTTTTTTAATAATTTAATTGGTGCTGCTGGGCAAAAAGACCAAAAAGTCCCCCCGTGTGTAAAAACACAATATCGCGATCCTGTTGCTCAGCGTAAACGCCTTTTCTAATATCTTCTACTAATCCATGGAACGCCTTACCAGTATAAACTGGATCAAGAATCAAACCCTCCATAGAAGCGACCTGCTTAATGGTATCGAACACCTCGGCTGAAGCAACACCGTAGGCAGGGCCCGCATATCGATCAATCGTGTTGGGGCAGAGGCTGCTGAGATCGCTATCAGGCGCATATTTGTGCTGCCATTGCTGTAAATCATCGGCAACTTTGTCGGCAAAATACGCTTGATCATCACACACGGCATAGCTGACAACACGACAGTCTATCTGATGCAGGTGAAATCCCAGCAACAATCCTGCCTGAGTGCCTCCTGAGCCTGTGGCGTGAACCACCGCGTAGGGGTCGATGGCCGCAGCCGCAAAATCTTGAGACAACTCTTCAGCGACAGCAATATAGCCCCAAGCACCGGTGCCATTGCTACCACCGGTGGGGATTGAATAGACTTTGCGATCCTGGTTTTGATAATACTCTTGCCACTGATGAAACAGTCCATCCAAATCTCTAAATTCACTGGGACTGTAGTGACTGATGGTCGCACCGACCAGTTTATCTAGGAATAGATTGCCAACGGGCTGGGGCTGAATATCAGAGCGAAGGAGCAGATGCACCTTAAACCCTAATTGGGCGCCCAGAACCGCCACCGCGCGGCAGTGATTAGACTGCACACCGCCTGAGGTAATAACTGTGTCACAGCCCTGAGCTTTGGCCTCGGCTAGGAGAAACTCAAGCTTTCTGACTTTGTTTCCAGAGGTCGCGGCCCCAGTTAGATCATCGCGCTTAACCCATAATCGCGGCCCACCAAGTTCTGCAGATAAACGCGTAAGTGGGAGCAAAGGTGTGGGCGTCTGCGCTAGCTTGAGTCTCGTTGGATAGCTGACCAATGGATAGTACTCAGCACTCAGGCCATACTAGATGGCCTTTATAGTACCTTTGGGTAACACTGCATGCACAGCGACCTTCTGAAACTTTAATTCGAGATTATTATTAACCTCAATTACCACATAATCGCCCTCTAGTTTGGTGATTTTTCCCAGCAACCCACTGGTCATAACAACCTCATCACCCTTTGCCAATGCGCTTACCAAATCTGCATGTTCTTTTTGACGCTTGCGCTGGGGACGAATAATCAAAAAATACATAAAAAGAAATAAACCGCCAAACATCACTAAACTGATCATAGGGTTAGCTTCTTGAGCACCGGCAGACTGAGCGTAAGCACTTGAAATAAAAAACATGTATAAACTTCCTTAAACTATTTGAATTTAACTTAAATTTTCTTTGACCCAATTAAGCGCATCTTCATGATGGGTTTTGGTTTTTACTTTCTCCATCACATAGGCAATGCGGCCATCTTTGCCAATAATAAATGTCGAGCGCAGAACACCCATAAACTCGCGACCCATAAATTTCTTCAGGCCCCAAGCGCCATATTTTTCTGTGATTGCATGGTCCTCATCAGACAACAAAGTAAAGTTGAGCTCTTGTTTGTCTTCAAATTTTACTAAGCGGGCAACAGAATCTGGACTTATACCCAACACCACGGTATCCAGTGCCTCAAAGTCAGACTGACTATCGCGAATACCACAGGCTTGGACTGTGCACCCTGGAGTCATCGCTTTGGGGTAGAAGTACAAAACAACATTTTTGATGTCACGAAACTGCTTAAGACTAACTTTGTTTCCTCGTTGATCTAGGAGGGTAAACGCTGGCGCGACTTTCCCAACTTGTGCAAATGCCACTAACATCTCCTCAATACAGTTGGTTTAAACGGCCGAACACTGTAGCAAATTTTTCTCAAAGATCACTAATGAAACCGCATTTTATTTTACTCTAGACATAAAAAAAGACCACTTCGTCTAGCATAGTGGTCTTTTCTATTGTCTGACGGCGCTTTATGGCTGTAAATTATGGCAGTAAATGCTGCACAGCATCTCGCTCTTCCGCCAACTCTGTTTCAGTCGCAGTCATCTTAGCCTGAGAGAATGCATTGATCTCTAGTCCTTGAACAATCTCCCAATCACCCTCGTTACATACACAAGGGAATGAATAGATAAGCCCCTCGGCAATACCATAGCTTCCATCGCTGTAGACGCCCATGCTAACCCAATCACCCTCTGCGGTTCCCAGCGCCCAGCTACGCATATGCGCAATAGCGGCATTGGCTGCAGACGCTGCGCTAGAGGCGCCACGGGCGTTGATAATCGCCGCACCACGCTGCTGCACAGTAGGAATAAAATCCTCTTCATACCAGCTCTGTTCAATCATATCGATCGCCGGCTTACCCGCTATCTTTGCCTCATGCAAATCTGGGTACTGAGTCGCTGAATGATTGCCCCAGATTGTCATGTGCGTCACATCGTTGATAGTAGAATCAGTTTTGTTAGCGATTTGACTCATGGCCCGATTGTGGTCGAGACGAGTCATCGCAGTAAATTGGCGAGGATCTATATCGGGTGCATTGCGCTGCGCAATCAGTGCATTAGTGTTGGCTGGATTGCCCACCACAAGCACTTTAATATCCTTTGAGGCATTATCATTGATTGCCTTGCCCTGCGCAGAAAAAATAGCCGCATTGGCTTCCAACAGGTCTTTACGCTCCATACCTGGACCACGCGGTCGTGCACCAACCAACAGTGCATAGTCAGTATCTTTAAACGCCACTGCTGCATCATCAGTACAAGTCATACCGGCAAGTAATGGAAATGCACAATCTTCTAATTCCATAGCAACACCTTTTAACGCTTCAAGCGCGGGGGTGATTTCCAACATCTGCAAGATAACAGGTTGGTTGGGGCCAAGCATTTCGCCGGCAGCGATGCGGAACAAAAGGGAATAACTGATTTGGCCTGCTGCTCCGGTAACGGTAACGCGAACGGGTGAAGTCACAATGTATCTCCGTAAATTTGATGGGTGTTTAATATGAGCCGACCACGAAATCACGTGGCGCGGCGACATTATAGGGCCGTAGCAGAAAATTGCATCTCTCACACAGCGCTATACTGCGCATTGATAAAACTAATAACTAGCAGGTCAACTCTTTGTAAACGGCATCCATTTTGCTGTATAGATTGTCAGAAAAGTCAGGCGATGCAGTATCGAGCTGGGCGACAATATCAACGAGATGTTCATTGTCCTCCTTTCCACCCCATTGTTTATGGTAACTGCCATCTTTATAGCCATTGTCTTGACGAAAGAAATTCAACACATTTTTACCTACATAGCCTACGTAGAGCGCCTCAAAATCCATATCGATACCCTCCATCAGTCGGGCAAAACCAGCAATATCAAAGTCCTTAGTCACAAGAGTCGCGGCGGTAAACTGCTCCAAATCTAGCGCAAAATCTCCCGCGTCCTGCTGACTTTCAAAACTTGCGATAACTCGATCACTGATGGTCTCGATAGACTCATCTGACAGAAGCAAGATGCTTAATCCAAAGTGCCAAATATCAACGAGTTCAAGAGCAATTTGATCGACATCAGGGTCTTGCTTCTTCCACCATTTCCAACCGTAATGATCTAATAACTCAGCGCACTCCACCCAGATGGCGCGATACCATTCAAAGTTCTGCTGACGCCAATCAGCATGCACTTTACTATTCATATCATCTTGTAGCTTTAGCATGGTCGCTAGTTGTTGTCTCATATCGAATTCCTATGCTCGAACAAATCCATTAGATACTTTTTCAGCGCCTATACTGGTATTGGGGCCATGCCCAGTAACTACAACAGCATCGTCATCAAGACTGTAAATGCGCTCCTTGATTGAGGTAATAATTTGATCAAAATCGCCTCCGGGTAAATCAGTTCGGCCAATGCTTCCCTGAAATAAGGTATCTCCAGCGATCAATGTTTTATACTCCTCGAACCAAAAGCTGATGGAGCCGGGTGTATGCCCAGGCGTATGAATGGCAACACCACCACAACATCCCAAATCCTGATCATCACGCAAATAATGGTCTGGATCTGGCAATTTAACCGGAGGAACACCAAAGCGCGCACATTGCTCTTCCACGATATCCCAGAGGAATTGATCGCCTTCATGTAGGTAAATAGGCGCACCCGTCGCTTTCTTAATCTCGCCAGCAGCAAGAATATGATCAAGATGCGCATGTGTATGAATAATCGCCACCACTTGTAGATTTAATTCATTGAGCAGAGCCAGTATCTGATCAGCATTGCCACCGGGATCAATAACAAGTGCACGACCTGACAAGCGATCACCGATCACCGAACAGTTGCAACCCAGAGGACCCACAGGAAAGGTGCGAATGATAAATTGTGATTCAGCATTAGCAGTATCAGACATAATAGACTCTCACTTAACTAACTATTAATTGATCAACGCGGTATTTTAAACAAACGGTGGAAATTTTGCGTGGTTATTTCAGCTAATTGTTCCAAGCTTATACCCTTGAGTTGAGCCACACATTGAGCAACCTCGAGCACATACTGAGGCTCATTTTGCTTACCGCGATGCGGCACTGGTGCCAACCAGGGAGAATCAGTTTCGACTAACAGCCTGTCCAGTGGCACCTGACGAACCACCTCGCGAAGATCCTCAGCACTGTTAAAGGTCACAATACCGGAAAAGGAAATGTAGAAGCCTAAATCGAGCGCAGCCTCAGCCATCTCCCAAGTTTCAGTAAAGCAATGCATAACACCGCCTGCCTGCAATGGATACTGTCGTAACAGTGCAATGGTCTCATCCCTCGCTTCTCTAGTATGAATAATAATAGGCTTTCCACATTGCTGACTGGCCTTGAGGTGATTAATAAAACTTTCCCGTTGCCATTGAAAACTATCCGCACTGTAAAAATTATCCAATCCAGTTTCACCAATAGCGACAACATTGGGCGCATCCGCCAAGGCTAATAACTGATCTACTGTAGGTACAGGTTGCTCGACCTTTTGCAAGGGATGTACGCCGACAGAGGAGAAGATATTGCTGTGCGAAGTCGTTAGATCAACGAGAGATGCCGAGGTCGCCAAATCAACGGCGACACTAAGAAATTGAGTGATACCGCGCGCATTGGCATCCGCTAGAACCGATTCAAGGCCGCCCTCACGATCCACTAAATCCAAATGATCAAGATGACAATGTGAATCTACTAACATAATTGATCACTACCTATTTAATAAATTTATCTAACGAGGCATCACCACTGCCTCAACTGTGGTGCTACATGGTTAACGTCGGATGATCCGACCATAGCATGCCCCCTAGCGCCTGCTCTATCTGCACCCTAAGATCGCTCTGCTGCCGCGTAAACTGCACACCTACACCCGATTGTCCGGTGCTGTTAAAAGAACAATTAGCTACCCAAATCACCACACCAGCAATAAGCAGTGGCTTGGCGCAAAGGTAGACTGATAATTCAAAAGATAGTTTGTCGCCCAATTGGTAAACGCCTTGAGTCGGAACAAACAATGCCCCGCCCTCGACAAATGGCATATAGTGGCTATAGAGACTCATTTTGTCTCGAATCGCTAGCCTAACTATGTCGTTCCCGCCTCTATCATCGCTGTCCATGCAATGCCTCTCCAAGAAAAACCACAGTCAAACAGAAATCTCTGCATCAGCCCAGTAAAGACCTCTCAATTCAAACTATCTCGACTGACGGAATACCTTTGACCAGTCCATAAATAACCCTTCCCACAGCAGCTGTGGATTGATATTAGAGCTCGACAACACCCATCCCCGCGCATCGCGCAGTCTATCAGCAAAGCTAAACAGGGCAGGATTTGGTTTGTTTTGCAATTCACCGCTCACAAGGCGATGCAGATAGTGCATAAACCAATCTAACATCTCATCGCTATTGAGCTTTTGGCATTGCTGAGCGGCACTCATGGGCGACAGATCCCCGAGACGAACATCGTCAACCAACTGTTCAAAATGCTTCCTCGTTTCAATACTGCCACCCTGCATATACTCTAACGCCAGTAGCGGTTTACCTCCGGCCAAATGCAATGATTGTGCAACCGCTTCTCGCTCTTCAGTCACCTCCTGCAACCATTGCTCGGCAGTATGTTGATCTGGGACAGGCAAATGCTCGATCTGGCAACGGCTACGAATCGTTGCAGATACCAAACTGGGACGATGCGCCACCAGAATGAGTAAGGTTTTGTCTTGAGGCTCTTCTAAACTTTTCAGCAGCGCATTACTAGCATTATCATTCATCGCCTCAGCGGGACTAATCAGCACAACTTTCCAACCACCCTGCTGAGCCGTTTTACTCAACCGACTGATTAAATCACGCACCTCATCAATTAGTATGCCCTTACCTTCTTCCTGTGGTTCAAGAAATGATATATCTGGATGATTACCTGCCATCATCAATTGACATGCTTTACAGGTACCACAGGCGTACTTACTCATCTCTGCGCCACACATAAGACGCTGGGCAAGTGCTTTCGCTAAACGCTCAACACCAATACCTCTTGGTCCACAGAGCATCAGGCCATGAGGCAGTCGGCCCTGCTCAAGATACTGATCAAAGCGCTGCCATATCGACTCCTGCCAAGGCAGAGGCAACTGTAGACTATGCTCAGATGGCTCTACCGATGTCATCACTCAGTATCCCTTGAGGCCAACCAAAACGCTTCAAGAGCCGTCTGGATATCATGTTGCACGGAAGCAAGAGACTGAGACGCATCAATCACCACACAGCGCTCAGGGTCCTGCTGGGCAATACGCAAATAGCCATTGCGCACCGATTGAAAAAACGCCGTCTTTTCCTGCTCAAAACGATCGGGTTCACTGCGATCACTGGCGCGCTTCAAGCCCAATTCCACAGGAACATCGAGAATCAGCGTGAGATCGGGTCGCAAATCACCCTGAACTATTGTTTCCAGTTCAGCGATTAAGTTATCACTCATATTGCGACCAGCACCCTGATAGGCGTAGGTGGCATCGGTAAAACGATCACACAACACCCACAATCCCTGCTCAAGATTGGGCTCAATAACCTGATCGAGATGCTGTGCACGGCCAGCAAACATCAACAATAATTCAGCGGTATTGCAAACTAACTCCTCTCTCGGAGCCAATAACAAATCACGAATTTGCTCGGCAAGTGGCGTGCCTCCGGGTTCACGAGTAGCGACAAAGGAGAGACCCTTGGCTTGCAACCAATCCTGTATGTACTGAATATTGGTGGTTTTACCCACGCCTTCAGTTCCTTCGATAGTAATAAATTTACCGCGCATTTAAATCCTACTTATCCTATTTTGTGGGCGGTGCCGACTGATAATTTTTTGCCCTATTATTGATCTGATACTGCTTGACCGCCCGCAAATGTTCCTCAAGGCTATCAGAGAAATAATGACCACCATCTCCTCGCGCAACAAAATACAGACTAGAGCCAGGTAACGGATGTACTGCCGCATCGAGGGCGGCGGCACTGGGCATGGCTATAGGTGTCGGCGGTAGCCCCTTTATTCTGTAGGTATTATAGGGCGTTGGTCGCTTTAAATCGGCACGTCGAATATTGCCTTTATAACTG
>JASLVT010000048.1 GCA_030741175.1 Porticoccaceae bacterium | reverse complement strand
ATCGACGCGGCATACCAGCCAAGCCTAGGAAATGTTGTGGCATAAAGGCGATGTTAAAACCAATAAAGGCAATCCAAAACTGTACCTTGCCCATGGTTTCGTCATACATCTTGCCACACCATTTTGGCAACCAGTAGTAAACCGCTGCAGTGCCACTGAATACCGCACCTGCAACCATAACGTAATGGAAGTGTGCAACTACAAAGTAGGTGTCATGGTACTGCATGTCTGCCGCCGCGATTGACAACATCATTCCGGTGAAACCACCAAAAGTGAACAGAATCACAAAGGCGATACTAAATAGCATCGGCGTTTCAAACGTTAAAGAGCCACGGTACATAGTGGTAATCCAGTTGAATACCTTCACACCAGTGGGTACAGCAATCAACATGGTGGCATACATAAAGTACAGCTCACCAGCGATTGGCATACCAACAGTGAACATGTGGTGCGCCCAAACAACAAACGATAAGAATGCAATCGCCGCTGTGGCGTACACCATGGAGGAGTATCCGAACAATGGCTTACGGCTGTATGTTGGGATGATTTGTGACACCACACCAAAGGCCGGCAAGATAATAATATATACCTCGGGATGACCAAAGAACCAGAATACGTGCTGGAACAGAACAGGGTCACCACCACCGGCAGCATCAAAGAAGCTGGTGCCGAAGTTAATATCCATCAACATCATTGTCACTGCACCGGCTAACACAGGCATTACAGCAACCAATAAGAATGCAGTAATCACCCAAGTCCAAACGAACAGCGGCATCTTCATGTAGGTCATACCTGGTGCACGCATATTCATCACGGTGGCAATAATATTAATCGAGCCCATGATGGAGGAGGCACCCATAATGTGAACACCGAAGATAAAGTAATTTACTGTGTCCGGCGCATAGGTAGTCGAAAGCGGTGCGTAGAAAGTCCAACCGAAGTTGGGGCCGCCGCCCTCCATAAACAATGTCGACGTCAGAATCGCAAAGGCGAATGGAAGAATCCAAAAACTCAAATTATTCATACGTGGCAACGCCATATCAGGCGCACCAATCATCATTGGGATCATCCAGTTAGCCAGACCAACAAAGGCCGGCATAATCGCACCAAACACCATGACCAAACCATGCATGGTGGTCATTTGGTTGAAAAACTCCGGCTTAATCAGCTGCATGCCTGGTTGAAAGAGTTCCGCGCGGATAATCATCGCGAATGCGCCACCCATAATAAACATGGCGAAACTGAACCACAGGTACAGTGTGCCAATATCTTTATGGTTGGTAGTGAAAACCCAACGACTAATATATTTTACCCAGCCGTCAGCGAGTGTTGCGGGACCATGTGCCATATCAAATACTCCCCTATTGGCCTTGTTTGTAGTTAAGAACATCGATTGGCTGAGTTACATCGCCAACATCGTTGCCCCATGCGTTGCGCTCGTAATGAACAACCGCTGCGATATCAACCTCAGAGAGCTGATCAGCGAAGGACTGCATAGAGGTTCCAGCGACGCCATCAATCAGCATGGCGATATGACCTTCTTTGGGGCCCAGTGCAATTGGGCTGTCCTTCAAGGCTGGGAACACGCCTGCTATACCCTTGCCGTCAGCCTGGTGACAAGCTGCACAAGAGCGGTTGTAAACTTCTTCACCGCGGACCATCAACTCGTCAAACGACCACTCTTTACCTATAGTTGAAGCATAAATAGCGGCCTCTTCTTTCTTACCGGCCAACCACTCGTTGTATTCAGCTTCTTCCTTCACCTCAACAACAACGGGCATGAACGCATGACCAAGACCACATAGTTCTGTACATTCGCCCACGTAGACACCCGGCGTATCAGTCTTTGCCCAAGCAGAGGTAAATAAGCCCGGTACAGCATCTCGCTTAACACCGAAATCTGGCACCCACCAGCTGTGGATAACGTCGTTACCGGTAATAAGAAAACGTACTTTTTTGCCGGTAGGAATAACCAGTGGCTCGGTCACTTCGCGGAGGTAGTGTTCGCCCTTCGGCGTGCGGCCGTATATTTCATCTTGAGAAGTGCGTAGCTCACTCATGTACTTCACACCTTCACCAATATATTCGTACTGCCATTTCCACTGATAACCCGTTACCTTGATATCAATATCGGCATTTTCAGTGTCATATACCTTCAGCAGCGCAGAGGTTGCTGGGATCGCCATAACAATCAAAATTAGCGCTGGAACAATCGTCCAGATCAACTCAACAACGTGATTTTCGTGGAAATTTGCCGCCACAGCACCGCGGGATTTACGGTGGGCATACATAACATAGAACATAAAGCCAAAAACGGCTATACCGATCGCCGTACAAATCCACATCATAATCATGTGAATATCGTAGGCTGCTTGACTAACTTCGGTCACTCCCTGAGGCATATTGAGTTGCCGCATTGCGCTCTCCGCGCTAACGCTGCCTGCCACTACTAATGCAATAACTGGACTCAGCAGACCCAAGAAAAGTGCTTTCGCTCTTTTCAACATCGCTTGTTTCTCCGTGGTAAATTAGGAATTAAAGCTCTTCCTCTGTATGGACGCTCTGACAATCTAAATGAGCGCTTCAAAATGCGCGGGGAGTGTAGCAAAACTCAGCAGATTTCTCTAGCCACATTGAGATCAAATTTGACTATAGGGTCGATTTATTGCGCAATATCATGCATACGCCCAGACAAATCTAAAATTTAGGGCGGTAGGTGTAATTAGTAGTATGTTCAACACATGCTTATCGCTGAGAAAAGCGGGATTTCAAATAGTAAGTTTCAGGTGCAAATTAGGTATCTAAAAATAATAAATGCAAGGGGATTTTTTGTCACTGTCACATCAAGCTAGCGAGTTATTATTCGGCTATTTGGGGGAACGTATCAGTCACCTCCACAGATCCATTGTGCTGCAGGATGATAATAGGCCTGAGAGCCTAGCGCTATTTATTGAGCGCTATGTAAATATGGCCAACGACGTCGTGATAACCCTTGATAGATTAGTTGAGGAGCTAGGTATCAGCGGTAAGCTGCAAGATCAGATCACTACTGCAAAGAGGTTTCTTGAGGTTCCTGCATCAATTGTGTCCCGTGATCAAGGACTGGAAGCGACAATGTATCAGGCCTACCTAGCTTGGAGACTCGTCGAAGAATTAAATGATGTTGTCCATGTTCAGTGCGGAACGCCATTAATATCCCGTGATGTAACCACATCAAATTTGATCGTGCATCATATTATCGGAGAACCCTTCGCCAATCAGCTCGACGCTGTCATCCAAAACCATATCGATAGACTAGCTCGCTCAGTTGAACGAGATTTCATCATACAAAATAAACTTCAAACCATGGCTAACAATCTGGATAAGGTGTTCGAATCGAGCTATCCCTGTCTAGCGGGGGTATATAATATTCGATTGGCTGTGCATGGCAGGGGATCAGGATCTAATTAGAGATTTTTAACGACTTGGATCTATGAGTTTTACTGCCCGCGTCTGACCGGCGATATCTTCCGCAGAGGTATTGACCCGCGTTTGAAGTTCGCGAGGCGCAGATGTCAGCCTCATCTCATCTTTAAACCCACAACTAACGCATTCTCTGTAGTTAATCCCATCTTCAACGTACGCTTGAATTTTATCTATTTGCGCGCATTTGGGGCAGGTAACGCCAGCGATAAATTGTTTTTTAGTTGTCAATGCCATGCATAGTTCACCACAATAGAGACTTTATTATATCGGACATTCAACATTATGGATCAGTCAATTCGTTCCCATCGCGGTATTTCTCCTCAACTAGGACAGCGAGTCTATATAGATCCCGCAGCAACAGTAATCGGCGATGTCTGTCTCGGCGACGATGCCTCGGTATGGCCCGGCGCCGTTATTCGAGGCGATATGCATTCGATTAAGATAGGTGCCAGGTCCAATGTTCAGGACAACGCCGTCCTTCATATCACTCACGCATCTGACTTCAACCCAAATGGCTGGCCTCTCACAATTGGCGAGGATGTCGTGATTGGTCACCGCGCCGTGCTGCATGGCTGCACTGTAGGCAACCGTATTCTTATCGGCAATGGTGCTATCGTCAATGATGGCGCTATTATTGAAGATGAAGTTATTGTCGGCGCCGGTTGTATGGTGCCGCCGGGAAAGACCCTAGAAAGTGGTTTTGTCTATGTTGGTAATCCCTGCAAACAATTGCGCGCGCTATCAGAGAGCGAGAGAACATTTTTTACTTACTCTCCAGCCAACTACGTCAAGCTCAAAAATCAATATTTAGCGGAACAGCAAAACACCTAGCCATCTGCAGCCAGCTTAAGTCGCAGGGCATCAATCACATGCTGCGTATCTGGGCGGATACCACGCCACAGATTAAAAGACTCTGCCGCTTGCTCCACCAACATGCCTAAACCATCGGCGGCCAACGCACCACGTTGACGCGCCCAACTCATAAACGCCGTTGGCTCAGCGCCATACATCATGTCGTAGCAGGCAGTTTTGCTATGGTCAGCACTGGGCGCAATCACATTGTCTGGCAGTGGCGGCAAATCCCCCTGTAAGCTGGCGCTGGTGCCATTAATGATCAAATCAAATTCTTGACCCTCAAGCATATCGAGACCACAGCCCAAGATATAACCTAATTCGGCAAAACCTTTACTCAACTGTAACGCTTTATCAACTGTGCGATTGGCAATCACAATATGTTGCGGTTGCTCTGCTAACAGAGGTTCCAGCACACCCCGAACGGCACCGCCAGCGCCTAAGATAAGGATCCGCTTAGCCCTTATTGGCCAACCTAAATTATCTTTTATATCTGTCACCAAACCCACGCCATCGGTGTTATCACCCAATACCGTGCCATCTGACTGCATGGCCAGCGTATTAACTGCACCGGCGCGGCGGGCTCTGGGTGTAGTTCGCGACCCATAGCTGTAGGCATCCTGCTTGAAAGGAACGGTGATATTTAAGCCGCGGCCACCTGCCTGAAAGAACCGATCTGCCGCATCGGCAAAATCATGTAATTCAACTAACTGTCGGTTGTATTCCATAGACTGCAATGTTTGCACTGCAAAAGCACGGTGAATCTCGGGAGACTTGCTGTGTTTGATCGGATTGCCAAAGACGGCATATTTATCGGTCATGATTAAACCCAGTCGCGAGGGATCAGATATTTTTCATAGAGCTCAGCTTCGGCGCTACCGGGCTCAGGACTCCAATCATACTCCCAGCGCACCAATGGCGGTAGTGACATTAGGATGGATTCAGTGCGGCCGCCAGTTTGCAAGCCAAATAAGGTTCCCCGGTCCCACACTAAGTTGAACTCCACATATCGGCCGCGGCGATAGAGTTGAAAACTGCGCTCAGGCTCGCCATAGCTATACTCACGACGACGCTGAATAATGGGGATATAAGCATTGAGGTAACTGTCGCCAACACTGCGCATAAACGCAAAGCTCTGTTCAAAGCCAAGGTCATTAAAGTCGTCAAAAAACAGCCCGCCAACACCGCGGGGTTCATCTCTATGTTTGAGATAGAAGTAATCATCACACCATTGTTTCAGCCGCGGATAAAGCGCCTCTGAAAAAGGATCACATGCTTGTTTGGCCGTCTCATGCCAATGGCGACAGTCGTCCTCATTGCCATAGTAAGGAGTTAGATCATAGCCACCACCAAACCACCAAACCGGATCGGCTCCGGCTTTTTCAGCGATAAAGAATCGAACATTGGCGTGTGAAGTGGGTACATAGGGATTGTGGGGATGTATGACTAACGAAACACCCATGGCTTCAAAGCTACGTCCCGCTAGCTCAGGCCGACTTTGCGTTGCTGAGGCTGGCATTTGCTCACCGAAAACATGCGAAAAATTGACGCCGCCTTTTTCTATCACAGCACCGTCAACAAGCACACGGCTTCGGCCACCCCCGCCCTCAGGTCGAGTCCAATTATCCTCTTGCCAATCGGAGCCGTCCTCTACCCGTAATCCTTCACAAATGCTATCTTGCAATTCAAGCAGGTAATTCTTAACCAGATTTTTATCGATCTGCTGCATTTTATCCTGCACGAATAACCTCGCCTGTTAGTATATTTTTGATCTCACTACTGTTGCGGGCATGCCCCACGACGCCCGGCGTTACAAAGTCAATGTGCTGACCAAAATAGGTTTTCACTTTGAGGGCTGTCTTGGCCGCCGGCAGACCCTGCGGATTAGCGGATGTCGACACTAACGGCCCATCAAATAGCTGACATAACGCCGCCGCAAGGGGATGTCTAACTATACGCAATGCGAGAGTAGCATGCTCACCGACAATCCATGCGGGAGCCACACCGTTATCTGGAACCAACCAAGTGGTGGGTTTGTCGTAGACCGCGCTAAAGCGCTGTACATGGTCTTGGTCAAGCCCCTGCAAGTAGGCAGTAAAACGGTCGGCATGATCCGCAATCAAGATCAAACCTTTGTTTACTGAACGCTGCTTGAGGTTGAGAATTTTTCTGACAGCAATTTCGGAAAACGGGTCACAACCCAAGCCCCAAACCGCTTCTGTAGGGTAAGCAACCACCCCAGAGGCCTGCAACACAGCGGCCGCACGGCGTAATCTGGCGTGGCTACTCCAATTGATCACAACAGTGATTAGCTGTTTTTCAGCTTTTCCTGTAGCGCCGCATCTTTGGCCAAAATAGCTTTTGCATTGGCCGCCCGTTCTGCAACCAGCGCACTGTGCATTTCTGCATCAGCAACGCCAATAATTTGCGCAGCGAGGTAAGCCGCATTTTTAGCACCCGCTTTACCAATTGCAACAGTGGCTACAGGGATCCCGCCAGGCATCTGTACTGTCGATAGCAACGCATCTAAGCCATCGAGAGAGCCATTGATGGGAACACCAATCACCGGCTTTAATGTCGTCGCAGAAACGGCACCAGCCAGGTGGGCGGCCATACCTGCCGCGCAGATAAATGCCGCACAACCGCGAGCATCAGCATCGGTTACATAATTATGCGTTGCTTCAGGGGTACGATGTGCAGAAGTTACCTTGACTTCAAAGGGGATATCGAATTTTTTGAGGATTTCAAAACTGGCTTCCATAACTGGTAAATCAGAATCGGAACCCATTAAAATCGCCACGAAAGGTTTGCTCATTTTTTAGTCACCATGTTTAAGGAGGGCGCAATCTACCGGATCTTTGATCGCGGTGCAACTGTGGATAAGTTAACGCGCACTATAATCATGACTAGATGAGTCGACGGTAGAATCCACCATCGTTGGCGACCACGCCCTTAAGTTCGAGGCCAACTAATAATTGGGCGATTTTCCCCACCTCAAAGGGTATATCAAGGCAATTGATATCCACAGCATCAAACCCTAATGATTCCATAATAATGACTTCCTCTGCACTCAAATCTGTAGGTACTATAGTGGCCTGTTGAGGCAGCGATCTCTGCAACCCCGAGAGGGGCCCAGCCAACTCAGTTACTAAGTCGTCCGCTCGCTCTACCAATTTCGCGCCCTGTTTAATCAATAGATGACAGCCTCGCGCTTGTGGGTTGTGAATAGAGCCGGGAATCGCAAAGACCTCGCGATTCTGTTCCAAGGCTAAACCTGCAGTGATTAATGAGCCACTTTTGACTGCAGCTTCAACCACCAGCACACCTAGGCTGAGGCCGCTGATAATGCGATTGCGTTGGGGAAATAATGCGGGCAGTGGCGAGGTACCGGGCTCAAATTCTGTTACTAACGCACCGCCTTCCGCCAGTATCTGATCAGCGAGTTTATTATGTCGTCGTGGATAAATCTGGTCCATACCCGTGGCCATCACCGCCACAGCTGTGCCTCTGTTATGTTCCGTTGCCTGAAGCGAGCCACGATGGGCAGCCCCATCAACCCCCACCGCTAGACCACTGGTGATGGTAAACCCCGCATTGGCGAGATATTGTCCCCACTGAAGCGCATTGATTTCACCATCTCTAGACATACGTCTACTTACCACCATGGCAATTTGCGGC
>JASLVT010000047.1 GCA_030741175.1 Porticoccaceae bacterium | reverse complement strand
CGTTTGGCCAAATAATCAGTGAGATAGCCCCCGACTAATGGACCCGGGATCCCCGCTGCGATATAGGTCAAACCGAGGTATAAACCCACTTTGCTCAATGACACATCAAAATTGCGTAACATAATAGGCGCCAACCAAAATGCCATTGCATAGCCAATCATGGTAAGCATGGCAAAGGATATGCTGATACGGATATAAACTGGGTTGCCCGCCAGTGACTTAAGAGTCTGCCGAATAGCTTTTGCCTGTTTATCCTGCGCCTCACCACTGTCTAAGCGGCCACGTTCAGGTTCCTTGATGGTGGAGTAGAACAATAGACCCAACAATACTCCGGGGATACCCAGCACAAGGAAAGTCTTACGCCAGCCTAATAATTCCCCCAGTAGGCCGCCAATAATAAGACCTCCACCAGTCCCTAATGCCGCGCCAACCATGTAGATACCCATAGCTCGCGCCCGCTCACTGGGCTTGAAATAATCGGCAAGCAGGGAATAACTAGGCGGACTACCTCCTGCCTCACCCACGCCGACACCGAGGCGCGCCAGAAACAAAGTCCAAAATCCGACAGCAGCACCACATAATGCAGTCATGCCACTCCACAGCACCACGGCCAACGAAAGAATATTCTTTCGATTACCAATATCTGCCCAGCGTGCAATAGGGAAGCTCATCAGCGCATAAAATAATGCAAAGGCGAGTCCGACCAATAGACCTACTTGAGTATCGGAGAGATAGAAGTCCGCCTTAATATCTTCCATCAGGATAGACATGATAAGACGATCAGCAATATTGATCATGGAGACAAGCGTCACCATGATAAGTACATAGTATCGGTAGTGTTTCCCCATACGGGTTTTCCTTTTAGCCAACAAGAATCGTTATTATTATTTTGATCCCGATTCTCGAGCGCTTTACACCGGAAATCTATTCTCGTCGACAAACCCGACAGACCAGTGTTACTTGCCAACCACTCATTGTGACAAGTGATCCGTTACAGGACCGCGCTCAGTGTATTGATGGCGACAACCATAACCCCAAAAAAGGTATTTCGAAATAGCGTTTTTAATAGGCGGTCAGTCGTTAGCACCAAGATATCCAAGCTGCCCCGCTTTAAAAATTGTCTGCGCTCGATTAACCGCATTCAGCTTTTCACCTGCGCGTTGCATATGGTACCTAATGGTGGCATGAGACAGATCCACGATAATACCAATTTCCTTGTCCGTTTTACCGATGGCTGCCCAGTGCAAGCATTCAACTTCGCGCTTTGATAGAACGCAGTCTGACGGTATACGCCTTGTCGTTCTAATGGCGCTGACATAGCCAGAGATAAAGCGACGAATCAAAAGCGCAAAGAAGTCTGCATAGAGTTCAAAGCGCTCCGCTAAATCAGTCTCCGATCGATCGAGGGAGTGAATACTATTGGCGGATATTTGCCCGAAGGGTAAATGAATTGGGATGAGGATAGCTGACTGAAAACGTGTCGTCTCTTCAAAATAGGTTTTCAGTTCAATCTTTTCAATGTAAGGGTTGCGACTGTGACAATAAAAGCCGCTAGAATTGCACCAGAACGGTTCATTTTCATAACGACAGGCTCTAACCATGGGGCTGTGAAGAGCTAGGCTATTTTGCTCCCACCAGCGCTCTTTATCCTCGACCCAGCCAAAGACATCAGAGTTTAATACGGTACCATTTTCATCAACTAGAGGTTCACGGGAAGAAATATCGTCACAGATAGCCAATTTAAGGCGATATTCCTCACCAACAGACTGCAGAGCCACTGCAGCATCGTGAATATCTTCGATTGAATCAATCTCCACTGCTTTTAGTAAATCTGGCAGGTCGGAGCGTGTCAGAGCACTACTTTTTGTTAATGAGGCCATATGCTTTCCCTCAGCGTCATCAATTTCATCCATGTTACGGGTATCTTCGTCAGCGTTACCAATAACTGATTTTTTATCATCTAACCGACTCATCTTATACCCTGTTAATTTTACTAATTGTAGGATCCGTTTGGTTTAGCCAATATGGCTAGCACACCGTAGGTATTGAGTGACTATAGAAACCTCTGTAACCATAGTAACAACTTTTTTATAGTTTGTCTGAGGGAAAATAATTTGTCTGCTCTCTCAATTGTTAGTCTAGATTTCTGCATAGTTGCAGATACAGCCGGCTTATGAGTGGCGCTTTGAGGGCTATACAGAAATACCATAATAATTACATTTTGATAATCATTAAAACTGGAAACTAAGCATGCTATCGACACGAGGCCTTTATTCAATTGCTCAATCGGTTAGATTGAGGGCAGAGGAGGTGGGCGAAGACACCCTATTCCACTTTGAAGATAAAAAAATGACTTTCGCTGAGTATCATACTCAAAGCAGTCAGACCGCAAATGGGCTACTCAGCGAGGGTGTCGGTGCCTCAGATCGCATTGCTTTCCTCGGTAAGAATTCGCCAGTCTATTTTGAGCTAATTGCAGCAGCTGCAAAGATTCGAGCGGTGGTATCGCCACTAAATTGGCGACTTGCGGGACCTGAGCTCGAGTATGTGCTCAATGATTCTGGCGCTAAAATTATTTTTGCTGGCAAAGAGTTTAGTGAGGTTCTCAAGCAAATAAGACCCACATTAACAGCGGCCCCCAAGATTTTTTTAATTGATGGTGATAAAGCGGATATGCCATCTTATAGCGCTTGGCAGCAACAATTCCCTGATACGGACCCGCATTTGGATATTTCCGCTGATGATGCAATTTTGCAGCTCTATACCTCTGGCACCACCGGACGCCCCAAAGGTGCTGTATTGACCGACAGAATGATGCTTGCGCTACGCGGGCAGGAAGAAGGCGATATGCTGCAAGACTGGCCGCGCTATTCAAGAGGTGAGACTGGGCTGTTAGCTATGCCCTGCTTTCATGTTGGTGGTACAGCATTTGGACTCAGCATAATGCACAGCGGCGCTCAGGTACTGATACTGGCCGAATACGACCCCAATGAAACATTGCGGTTAATTGAAGAGTACAAGATCGGCAAAATTTTTATGGTGCCATCCACGCTACAAATGCTATTACAACACCCTCAGTTTGAGAAAACTGATTTCTCTAATCTGCAATTTATTTTTTATGGTGCCTCCCCTATTCCACTGGAGCTAATGCGCGAAGCAATTGAAAAGATCGGCTGTGGTTTTGTACAGATGTACGGCATGACAGAGAGTGGCGGAACCATCGTAGCACTCTCTCCAGAAGACCATCAGCCAGATAGCAAAGATGAAAAAGCAATCCAACGTATGCGCTCAGTGGGCAATGCCATGCGAGGTGTGGAGCTCAAAATCATTGATTCTCAAGGCAATAGTCTCGCTAATGGTGAAATCGGTGAAATAGCGACAAGGTCGGTGAAAAATATCAAAGAGTATTGGAATTTGCCTGAAGCAACTAGCGGAGCAATAGATGCAGAGGGCTGGTTACGCACCGGTGATGCAGGTTATTTAGATGATGATGGCTACCTCTACGTTCATGACCGCGTCAAAGATATGATTATCTCGGGTGGTGAAAACGTCTACCCTGCCGAAGTAGAAGATGCGATCTATTCTCATCCTGATGTAATAGACGTAGCCGTTGTTGGTGTCCCAGATGAAAAATGGGGTGAAGCTATAAAAGCATTTGTGGTGATCAAAAATAATGCTGATATTAGCGCTGATCAAATTATTGATTTCACCCGTACACGCATTGCACGTTTTAAGTGCCCAAAAAGCATAGACTTTATTGATATGTTGCCGCGAAATATGTCAGGCAAAATCCTGCGGCGGGAATTGCGCGAGCCCTACTGGAAAGATAAAGGGAAAGGGGTGAATTAACAGTTTTTTTCTTCATATCGGGAGTTGACGCCCCCTAGCAACAAAATTATTGAAGTTAAAACTATTTCCGACAGGGAGTCGTGATCGAGGACAGTATCTGCCCCCTGCGACTCTAGATAGAGCAGTACCCATTTTGTTATGGCAGCTAGTGCCGTATGGCTACTAACCCCTATCAAAACTGCTACGACCTAAAGGGGATGCAACTAACACTTTCGATATCGCGCCAAATTTTTGATGTGGCAGAATAATACAAAATCCGCGGGCTTTCCGTGGCGATACAAAGGGTAACAGATACAAGTGAATTTTGATTTATCAGAGTCTCAGCGACTATTTCAGTCGACCACAGAGCGATTTGCTAGCGCTATCGATGTATCAGCGCGGCATACCATTAGAGCAATGGAAGGTGGTTATGACAAAAATCGCTGGCAGGAATTGGCCGAATTGGGGCTTCTGAGCATAGGGGCAAGTGCAGAGCACAATGGTCTGGATGGCTCACTCACAGACCTGAGTATAATCGCCGAAACCTTTGGCTGTAACAATGCACTTGATCCTTGGCTAGAGAATGGCGTATTGCCTATCAGGCTAGGCAACCTTGCCGCGAACGCTACTTTTTTAGAGCCATTATTAGACGGTAGCCAACTTGCCACTATCGCATTTGCAGAAACAGATCGACGCTATGATCTTTTTCCCCACAATACTGCGGTCTCTTCAAATAATGGCGACTGTTATATCAACGGTAAAAAACAGTTTGTGCTTACAGCGTCACTTGCCGACACGCTACTTGTAACTGCTCATCAAGAAGGTGTGTTTGGTATCTATCCTGTCGCGGCAAATAGCGAAGGCATAGACGTTCAGCACTATCGGCTGGCTGATGGCAGTCAAGGGGCAGCAATAACATTTAACCAGGTAAAGCTGGCATCAGATTCACGCCTTGAGCTCGATTTCGATCAATTTCAAGATGTGATAGCTGAAATCAATGTACTCAGCTGCGCGGAAATGCTCGGCCTCAGCCAACTGCTACTTGATGATACTATTGCCTATGTTAAAGAGCGTGAACAATTTGGTGTTACTATTGGATCATTCCAATCTATTCAGCACGGATTAGTGGATTGTTACAGCGAGTTGGAACAGATGAGATCATTACTGTACCGTACACTGTTACTGGACAATAAGAGCGGCGAGCTATGGCGTACCGAGACCATGGGAGCTAAAGCATTTATTTCTGATCGGGCCGACTTTATTGCTCGCACAGCCGTACAATTCCACGGTGCCATGGGTATCACTGATGAGGTGGCCGTTGGCCATGCAATGAAACGAATCATTTTTCTGTCGCGCCTTTTCGGCGACGCAGCGCATAACTTAAATCACTACGCGAGAAACCTATGACTACAGATAGACAACCTATTGCATCTGGCCTGTGGAGTGACGAAGACAACCCTCACTTGCTTGCAGGACAAGCTAGCGATGGAAAGATATTTTTCCCAATTCCAGAAGGCGAATCTGGAAAAGGTCTGGAGGTGATAAAACTCTCCCGCAAAGGTGTTCTATGGTCATTTACTCGTCAAGATTTTAGGCCAAAGCCTCCCTATGATGGACCAGAGGACTTCACCCCCTTTCTACTTGGCTATATAGAGCTTCCAGGAGAGATAATCGTTGAGTCACATATTGTCGATGCAACACTCGAAGAGCTCGAAATAGGTATGGCAATGGAATTTGTTATCACTGCATTTGATGACAAGCGTGCCACCTTTGCCTTCAAACCGGAGCGAAAGTAATGAATAAAGTTTATATTATCGGCGCTGGCATCCACCCCTTCGGTCGTACTGAAGAACGTTCTGGTAGAGACCAAGGCGTATATGCTGCACGCCAGGCACTCAAAGATGCAAACCTAGAGTGGAAGGATATTCAATTTGCCGCTGGTGGCTCAATGGCGGCAGGAAATGCAGATGTCATGCTCAATGATCTTGGCCTGACCGGCGCTCCTTTCATCAATGTGTTTAATGGCTGTGCTACAGGTGGTAGTGCCCTATCAACCGCCCAGAGCGCAATTGCTTCCGGGCAATACGATATTGCTATGGCAGTGGGGTTTGATAAACACCCCAGAGGCGCATTCAATGCAAATCCAAAATCCTTTGGCTTACCTGACTGGTATGGTCAGACAGGAATGATGCTAACCACCCAATTCTTCGCCCTAAAACTTCAGCGTTACATGCATCTCCATGGTATCAGCAGAGAGACCTTGGGCCGAGTGGCGGAAAAATCATTTCGCAACGGAGCAATGGCTGAGCATGCATGGCGTCGAACACCCATGGATCTAGAGACTATTCTCGATTCACCTATGATAAATCACCCGCTGTCCAAGTTTATGTTTTGTGCTCCAGCTGAAGGTGGTGTGGCGCTAATACTCGCCAGTGAAAAGAAGGTGCGTGAATTAGGCTCTGATGCCGTAGGTATTGCCAGTGTCGCCATTCGCAGCCGCCCCCCAGGCTCTTTTGAGGTCTATGCCCCAGCTATCGATGTGATAGAAGGTGGGAAACCCACTGTGCTGGCATCACAGGCGGCTTTCGAAATTGCCGGTATCGGCCCAGAGGATATTGATATCGCTCAACTGCAAGACACCGAATCGGGCGCAGAAATTATGCATATGGCCGAAAATGGGTTCTGTAAAGACGGTGAGCAAGAGCAGTGGCTAGCCGAGGGACGCACCGAGATCACCGGCTCGTTGCCGGTAAATACAGATGGTGGCTGTATTGCCAATGGAGAACCTATTGGCGCCACAGGTTTACGGCAGGTCTATGAGAACGTCACTCAGTTGCGAGGTCGCGCTGGCGCCAGACAGGTAAGTGGCAAAGCAAAAACTGCTTACAGCCACGTCTACGGCGCACCAGGTCTTTCTGGCGTCGCTATTCTAGAGGTTTAATAAACACCAATATGCCGGACATGAGGTCGTAATATGGATATGAACTTATCAGCTGATGATATTGCCTTTCGCGATGAAGTTCGTGCATTTTTGGATGAGAATCTAACTCAAGCCTTGCGCACTGGTCTCGCGCGCACACCTGGTGTGTTTGTAGAGCCGGATATCAGTCTGGCATGGCATAAAATCCTCTATGAAAAAGGATGGATAACCCATGGTTGGCCGGTTGAAGATGGCGGTACAGACTGGACCCCGATGCAAACCTATCTCTACGAGAAAGAAGTCGCACTGGCGGGAGCACCAAAACCTGCACCGATCAGTTTGCAACTCATTGGGCCCGTGCTGTGCAAATACGGTACACCAGAACAAAAAGAGCGATTTTTACCCCGTATTAGGTCTGGTGAAGACTTCTGGTGTCAGGGCTACTCAGAACCTGGAAGCGGCTCAGATCTGGCCTCACTGTCCATGCGTGCGACCCTAGAGAACGGTAAATATGTACTCAATGGTTCAAAGATTTGGACTACTCATGCGCAACATGCCAACTGGATATTCTGCTTGGTAAGAACTGATACCGAAGTCAAAAAACAGGCTGGGATCACATTTTTACTGGTGCCGATGGATCAGCCCGGCGTTAAGGTAACACCTATCTTATCCATGTCAGGTGATCATGAAGTCAATCAAGTGTTCTTCGATAATGCCGAGACGCTGGTAGAAAACAGAGTAGGAGCTGAAGGACAAGGTTGGGAGGTAGCGACCTTTCTTCTGCAAAATGAGCGGGGCGGGAGTTGCTTTGCACCCAAACTTTTGGTCAATATTGCTAAACTGGAAGAGTACGCCAAAAACCATCTCACAGCTGACGGCAGTCCCATGACCAACGATACAGATTTTATGAGTCGCTTGGCAAACTTGAAGCTGCGCGCCCATGCGCTGGAATATACCGAATTGCGCATCCAAGCCAACATCGCCAATGGTCGTCCTGCCGGCCCACAAACCTCGCTGACTAAGTTAATCTCATCTAATTTGGCACAGGACATTCAGACTCTACACAATGAATTATTTGCCTATGAGGGTTTGCAGCTGCCATCAGAGCGACCTCTATACAATGATAATGCGCCTGATCCGATAGGTGATCATGCCGGACAAACATCGCTCGCTGCCTACCTTAATGGTCGTGCATCAACGATATATGGCGGTAGCGATCAGGTACAAAAAAATATAATCGCCAAACGAATTCTTCAGTTATAGTAAATTGATACCAACCAAAACCAATGGAGGATATTATGACAGCCGTAACTATTCCCAATTTTGGTGAGCTGCTTTCACCGCAGATAAGCCAAGTACCTGAAAACGCAGTACACAATTTTCTCGCGCTGCT
>JASLVT010000046.1 GCA_030741175.1 Porticoccaceae bacterium | reverse complement strand
GATGTATTGGTCCATTGATCACTGCCACGAATGAAATCAGAGGAATAAAATGGGAATGAATACCATAAATAATTGCGATCATCGCCACCAAACTTCTGGCCAAAATCACGATTGTCCTCGGTATAACGAGCACCAACACTTAAATCAATGTCGTCAGTTACAGTCCAGGTCGCATCACCATAGACACCCCAACCATCATATTCCGCATCAATATCAACTGAGTCATTGCGCGAGCCACCAACACCATCAGGGTCGTAGCCATTGTATTCATAGTAGGTTGCACAATCAGTTACCTCTGAAAGGAAGTATTCTGCATCAAATTCTTCATCGTACGCCGCGGCATAACTGGCAGCATAAGAAGTACCATAGGTTACACACATGGTATCTTCGTCAAAGGTTTGATTGAAGCGAGTTTCAATCTCTTCCTTGTACCAAGAGGCACCGACAAACCAGCTCACAGCATCAGTCTCTTTATCAAGCCGGAACTCCTGACTAAAGTAATCCTGCTTTTGGATCTGCTCATAGTTAAAGATAAACTGGTCTTCACCATCAAAATCTTCCATGTAATGATAGTTGTGCCCGCGTAAACCGGTGATCGAGGTGAGGCTGTAACCATCTCCCAGATCAACCTCAACATTGAGGGTAACACCCCAGATATTGCCTTCGTCCACTAGCTGATCTGATGGCACATCTGAACTGAATTCTCTCTGCCCCGCATCCGTACTAAACCAGGGATAGCCGGTATCATCGGCATCAAATACCTGATACACCGTGGGCGGCCCCTGACGATCTTCATACTCCATCATCAACGTCGCCGATACATCATCGTTGTTATAGGCAAGGGTATAACGGCCGGCTAGGTTATCGATGGCACCGACCTGCTTGCCATCATTGATATTGGTTACCCAACCATCTTTTTGATGCATATAGACAGCAGCTCGGCTCGTCCACTGCGCATTAATCGGCATATTCATTACGCCGGTAAACTCAGCATAACCATCTTCACCCAAACCAAAATCCACTGAACCTGACTGGTCATCGGTAGGCTTGGCCGTAGTTATGGAGATAGCACCAGCGGACGCATTGCGACCAAACAGGGTACCCTGCGGCCCTTTGATTACCTCAACCACCTCAAGATCAAAAAAGCTAGACAATGCGCCACCAGTCCGGCCCAAATAAATACCGTCCTGATACACACCAATCGAAGCCTCAGCACCCACACCAAAATCATTGGTGCTGATGCCACGAACATTCATAGAATCCAGAAATGAATCATCGGTATCGCCCGATACCCCCGGTGTTAGCAGGGCCATTGCTTTGGCATCAGAGATTTGCGCTTTTTCAATAAAGCTACCGGTAAACGCGGATACCGAGATAGGTACATCCTGAAGCGGCTGAGCACGCTTTTGCGTGGTCACTATTACTTCTTCAATTTGCGCTGCTGCTACAACACCAGCGTTTAGACTCGCCGCGGCTACCGCCGCTGAGAGCAATGATTTACGTACTATATTGTTTGAACTCATATTTCCCCCAGAAAACTAAAATATAGACATTGTCACCTTTTGATTCGGCGACTCCTCATAAACATCCGTATTTCTGTTCCTTCTGCACAAAGTGTACCCCTACTAAAAAGTTTTACCTAGGCATTTTTACACTGCTGTGACAGACGATTTATAGCCTAAATAACAACCCATTTGGGTACATGACGCACCGCTGCATATGTGTTGAGATACTCAAGTAATCTAGCTCACCAAAACATACCCTTTTAGGGGAGGGCATACTTTGATTATGTCCCCAAATATCGCATACGCTCAGGACCTATTATGAACAGTGCACTTACAACTCAGCAGTGGCAAACTCTCGATAGCCAAAAGCATCTGCACCCGTTTACCGATTTCAACGACTATGCACGCAAGCCCGGTAGAATTATCAATCGTGCCGAGCATATTTACATCTACGATACCGACAATAATCAACTTCTCGACGCCATGTCTGGACTCTGGTGTTGCAGTTTGGGGTATTCTCAGCCAGAAATCGCCGATGCCGTAAACCGCCAGTTTAGCGAATTGCCCTACTACAATAACTTTTTCCAGTGCAGTAATGCGCCAGCGGTAGAACTGGCCGATCGTTTGGTCAGCATCGCACCACAGCAGTTCACTCATGTTTTCTTTACCGGTTCGGGCTCTGAGGCCAATGACACCAATATTCGCTTAGTACGTCGCTACTGGGATCTCAAAGAGCGGCCCAACAAGAGGATTATCCTATCCCGTACCAATGCCTACCATGGCAGTACGATTGCTTCAGCAAGTCTCGGCGGCTTTGAATTTGTCCATAAACAGTTCGAGACACTCCCCTACGTCGAGCATATTCCGGACCCCAATTGGTACTGCAATGGTGGCGAACTGACGCCAGAGGAATTTGGCCTGCAAGCGGCACGCGAACTCGAAAAACGTATTGATGAACTGGGTGAAGATAATATCGCCGCCTTTATCGCTGAGCCTATTCAGGGTGCTGGTGGCGTTATTGTGCCGCCCGATAGCTATTGGCCCGAGGTCAGCCGCATTTTAAAAGAGCGCGATATATTATTCATCAGCGATGAAGTGATCTGTGGATTTGGTCGTACCGGCAATCTATTCGGCTGCCAAACCTTTGATACTAAACCTGATCTAATCACCTTTGCCAAGGCCGTCACCAACGGCTTTCAGCCACTGGGCGGCGTTATGGTGAGCGATAAAGTGGCCGATGTGGTCACCGCATCCGGTGGTGAATTTGGTCATGGCTTTACCTATTCTGGCCATCCTATCGCCTGTGCCGCAGCACTGGCGACGCTCAATATTATCGAGCGAGACAATATAGTTAAAACCGTCGCCAACGATATTGGCCCCTATTTACAGAGCAAATGGGCAGCACTTGCAGAGCATCCCATTGTTGGGCATGTGCGTGGTATCGGCATGTTGGGTTCCATTGAATTGGTGCGCAACAAAGACACCCGTGAGCGTCTGGAACCAGAGCAAAAATCTGGCGCGATTTGCCGCGAATTCTGTATCGCCAACGGTTTAGTGATGCGCGCCGTCGGTGACTCAATGATTATTTCACCGCCTTTTGTCAGTAGTCATGAAGAAATCGATCTATTAATCGAACGTGCTACCAGTGCGCTAGATGCTACCGCCCAACATTATCAAGTGAAAGGGTCTTAATATGGCCGATAACTGGGCAAAATTTAACTGGCAAGACCCATTTAATCTGGACGATCAACTAACTGATGAAGAGCGGCTGGTGCGGGATACTGCTGCCAGCTATGCGCAACAGCACCTAGCTCCCAGAGTACGCGATGCCTTCAGGAATGAAACCACTGATCGCGCTATCTTTAATGAAATGGGCGAACTGGGCTTATTGGGTTCCACCATTGAAGGCTACGGCTGTCCCGGCGTCAACTATGTCAGTTATGGCCTAGTAGCGAGAGAAATCGAGCGCGTTGACTCTGGGTATCGCTCGATGATGAGCGTGCAGTCCAGCCTAGTGATGTATCCTATTTACGCCTATGGTACAGAACAGCAGCGGGAAAAATATCTGCCCAAACTAGCCACTGGTGAATGGGTTGGCTGTTTCGGTCTGACCGAACCCGATGCCGGCTCAGATCCCGGCAGCATGAAAACTCGCGCTAAAACAGTCGATGGCGGCTACCTGTTATCCGGTAGCAAAATGTGGATTAGCAACTCTCCTATCGCAGATGTTTTTGTGGTCTGGGCCAAGACCGATGACGGCATTATTCGCGGCTTTATCCTCGATAAGGGGATGAAAGGTTTATCTGCCCCAAAAATTGAGGGCAAGCTAGCACTGCGCGCATCCATTACCGGCGAAATTGTTATGGATGAGGTATTTGTACCGGAAGATCAATTGATGCCCAATGTGCAGGGTCTTAAAGGACCTTTTGGCTGTTTAAACTCGGCCCGCTACGGTATTAGCTGGGGTGCCATGGGTGCTGCCGAAGACTGTTGGCATGCCGCCCGTCAGTACTGTATGGATCGCACGCAGTTTGATCGACCTCTGGCCGCTACCCAGTTGATCCAGATGAAACTGGCTAATATGCAGACCGAAATTAGTCTCGGTCTGCAGGGTTCACTGCGCGCTGGTCGGCTGAGAGATCAAGGGCAATTGGCACCGGAATTAATTTCACTCATGAAACGTAACAATTGTAGCAAGGCCTTGGATATTGCTCGTATGGCGCGGGATATGCACGGTGGCAATGGCATCTCTGATGAGTATCCAGTGATGCGTCATATGCTCAATCTGGAGGTGGTTAACACCTATGAGGGCACCGCCGATGTCCATGCGCTGATTCTGGGTCGCGCCCAAACCAGTATTCCCGCTTTCGGTTGACGCCTATGTCAGGGCCACTTACCGGATACAAGGTATTGGATATGAGCCGCATTCTGGCTGGCCCTTGGGCCGGTCAGATGCTCGCCGATCTGGGCGCCGACGTCATCAAAATCGAGCGCCCGCAAGTCGGCGATGATACCCGCCATTGGGGACCTCCCTATCTTAAAGACAAGCAGGGCAATAATACGCAGGATGCCGCCTATTTCTTCTGCGCCAATCGCGGTAAACAGTCTATTACCGTAGATATTACCCAACCTGAAGGCCAAGAAATTATTCGTCAACTGGCCTGCCAGTGCGATGTGCTGATCGAAAATTATAAGGTTGGCGGTCTGGCAAAATATGGCCTTGATCATAAAAGTCTGGGACAGCTCAATCCGCAGTTAGTCTACTGCTCAATTACTGGCTTTGGTCAAACTGGACCCTATGCTAAGCAGCCCGGCTATGATTTTTTGGTACAGGGCATGGCCGGACTAATGAGTCTAACGGGAGAACCGGATGATGAAGGTGGCAGTCCAGTAAAAGTCGGGGTAGCGGTATCTGACCTGTTGACCGGATTGTATGCAGCCAATGCCATACAGGGAGCACTGCTGGAACGGCATCAGTCCGGACTTGGACAGCATATCGACCTGGCCCTATTGGATGTGCAAGCCGCCGCATTGGCAAACCAAGCTAGCAATTATCTTATTGGTGGGGAAATACCCCAGCGCCTCGGCAATGCTCATCCCAATATTGTTCCCTATCAAGCTTTTGCCACTGCCGATGGTCACATTATTTTAGCCGTGGGCAATCAGGCTCAATTTGAGCGTCTGTGCGACGCACTAGAGCAACCGCAATGGCTCGAGAATAAGCGCTACAGCAGCAATTCAGCGCGGGTAGAAAATCGTCAGGAGCTCTGTGGCGAAATCAGTCAGCTGCTACAACAGCGCAACAGTCAAGATTGGCTGAGGCTCTTTGAACAGCAACAGATACCCTGCGGGCCGATAAATAATCTTGAGCAAGCATTCAGCAATCCGCAACTGCAAGCACGCAATATGTTGGTCAAAATCAAGGAACCGCGCAGTGGCGAGATACAATTGCCGGCGAACCCAATTAACTACAGTCGCACACCCCTTCGCTACTCCAGCCCGCCACCAGAGTTAGGCAATGATACTGAATCAATATTGAGCCATTATCTCGAATACTCGGCGATGGATATCGCCGAGTTGCGCAATAAAACCATTATCTAATCGAGCGTTAGTCCACCATACGCAAAATTGGCACGGGAAAGCCATTAAAATCAGAGGCGCAGGTGGTGCAGTAAGCACCTAGATTTGGCATATAAATAAAATCACCCGCGGCACTATTGGCCGGCAATTGGTGACGGCCCATCACATCAATCGAATCACAGGTCGGCCCCGCCAGTGTCCACAGACCCGAATCACCGGTGCGCTCACTGACCAAACTGAGTGGAAAATCCATCGTTAATTCCATCAACCCACCGTAAACACCTGCGTCTAGATAGACCCAGCGCGCATCATCACGAGTCGCTATACCGACAATCTGAGATACAAGACAACCAGCAGATCCGGCTAGAAAACGACCCGGCTCTGCCATCACCTGAATATCGTCGGGAATGGTTTCAAGCTCTCGATTAATAGCCTCGCCAATCTGCTCAATACTGGGCTCATCGCCATTGAACTGCAGCGGATAGCCGCCACCCAGATTGAGTAGCTCCGGCATAAAACCATGACTGGTCAATTGCGCAAAAACCCGCTTGGCCGCACGAATACCAGACACCCAGTTGTCGATATTGCAGCACTGAGATCCAACATGAAAAGTCACACCACTGAGTTGCATATCATGCTGTTTGGCAGCGGCAATAATTCCCTCAACTGCGTTGAAACCAGCGCCAAACTTGCCCGCCAATGGCCAACTGGAACCCTCATTGCTGACAGTGATACGCAGATAGAGCTTGGCATCGGGTTGAATCTTGGCGATTTTCTCCACCTCTTCAGGCGTATCGACACAGTACCAGAGCACCCCATGATTCGCCGCATGCGCAATAGATGCAGGAGATTTAATTGGATTGGAGTAGAACACTGTTTCCATCTCCTCACCCAGAGCAATCATGGCATCTAACTCAGCAATCGACGCTATTTCGAAATAGGCTCCTTCATCTTTAAAGATCTGTAAAATTTCCCTGTCGGGGTTGGCTTTAACGGCAAAATGCGGGCGAACTCTTGGCATTGCCGCCATAAAACGCCGCACATTAGCGCGCAGTCGTTGCCTAGACATCACTAGCACTGGCCGATGATAGTCCACCGTCTGTTCAGCACTGAATGCAATCTGTTCACGGAAATCATGCTCGACCCCTAACCGCGCTGAAGTCTGATGATTGTTGTCCATCTTTACTGCTGTAGCCTGAGCCATATCACACCTATTCATAAACCTTATTGATATGCCCATATTAGGTGCATAGATTGTCAATTTGTATTGCCAAACCTAACAAATTGTTTAAAAATAACAATCAATTTGATTTTAAATTTGACATATTGCCATGAAAAACGAATCACAGCTTCTTCGGCTACTGCAGGAAAACAGTCGTCGTACCATCTCAGACTTGGCAGGTGAACTGGGTCTTAGCCGCGCCACGGTGCAACAGACTATGGATCGGCTTGAGCGTAAAGGTGTTATTCAGGGTTATACCATTAAGATTAACCCCCATTACCAGCAGCAACAGGTCAGTGCGTACATAATGATCTCTGTGGTGCCAAAGAAAACCGCCGATATTATTCGCCAGATACAAAAACATCCCAATCTCGATATGCTCTGCACCATCAGCGGTCAGTATGATCTCATCGCCAAAGTGACAGAAGCTACCACCGAGGCTCTTGATCAAAGCATTGATGCCATAGCTACCCTAGATGGAGTAGAACAGACATTAAGTCATATTGTTCTGTCCAAAAAGGTAGATAGATAGTTATGACACTGTTAACTTAACGAGCTTTATAAATTTAACTAATAAAAAACTGTCGTTCTTATGAGTGAAACAATTAGAAAACCCAGTCTTCTTGATGCCCTTATTCCAGTCATCGTTTTAATTGGCATGCTGGCTGGCACTGTTTACGTCTTTGGCTTGGATTCTTTCGGCCCAAATCAGGTAGCCATGATTATGGCCGCCGCCGCCGCCGCTATGATCGGCATTAAAAATGGCCATCGCTGGGCTGATATTGAACGAGGTATGATTGAAACCATCAGCCTATCTATGCAATCAATTTTGATACTGCTGATGGTTGGCTCGCTTATTGGCAGTTGGATCTTGGCCGGCACTGTGCCCAGTATGATTTATTATGGTGTGCAATTGATGTCGCCTGATTATTTCTATCTCAGTGCCTGTGTTGTCTGTGCACTGCTAGGTTTTAGTATCGGTAGCTCCTGGACAGTAGCAGGCACCTTGGGTATTGGCCTGATGGGCATTGCTGCCGCACTCAATCTATCACTACCTATTAGCGCCGGCGCTATTATTTCTGGTGCATATTTTGGTGACAAATTGTCGCCTTTATCGGAGACCACCAACCTTGCAGCAGCAGTCACCAGCAACAATCTATTTGAGCATATTCAGCATATGCTATGGACCACGGTTCCCGGCTTCGCTATCACTCTGATTCTGTTCTTTATTCTCGGCATTGGTAGCGGCTCCAATGTGGTCATCAGTGAGATCGTCGCTCTGCAAGAGGCGATGCAACAAACATTTACCATCAATCTCTTTATGTTGATACCCATGATCTTATTGCTTGTTATGGCAGTGAAAAAACTGCCGGCATTATCGACATTAATCTGTGGCACTGTTGTCGGCTGTTTATTTGCCATTGTTTTCCAGTGGGATGCCGTTATAG
>JASLVT010000045.1 GCA_030741175.1 Porticoccaceae bacterium | reverse complement strand
GAAAATATGTTTACCGATATGGGTGCTGAGCAGGTTAATAAGCTCAACCTCATTGTTAAAACTGATGTGCGTGGATCTCTTGAAGCAATCAATAGTGCATTAAATGATTTCGCAACAGAAGAAGTCGCGGTTGATATTGTTGCCTCTGGTGTTGGTGGTATTACTGAATCTGATATTAATCTGGCATTGACAACGGGTGCGATTGTACTCGGATTCAATGTGCGTGCTGGAGGAGCTGCCCGCGCACTTGCTGAGAAAGAAGAGATTGAAGTTCGCTACTACAGTGTTATCTACAACCTTCTCGACGAGGTGAAACAGGCACTATCCGGTATGTTGGCTCCGGAAACTAAGGAAGAGATTGTCGGTATTGCCGAGGTGCGCGATGTGTTCCGCTCACCCAAATACGGTGCTATTGCAGGCTGTATGGTGGTTGAAGGCACTGTTTATCGCAACAAGCCTATCCGTGTCCTGCGCGACGATGTGGTGATCTATCAGGGCGAGTTGGAATCCTTGCGACGCTTCAAAGATGAAGCGGCAGAGGTTCGCAATGGTATGGAGTGTGGTATCGGTGTGAAGGACTACAATGATGTCAAATCTGGTGATCTGATTGAAGTTTATGATGTCACGCAGGTTCAACGTTCGTTGTAATACGGGTCAGTCATTAGATGCCAAGAGAATTTACTAGAGTCGAACGGGTATCAGATGCTGTGCAGCAGGAGTTGGCAGTATTGATACGCGACAATATCAGTGACCCCAGAGTGGGTATGCTCAGCGTCACTGATGTCGAAGTGAGTCGTGACCTCGCCTATGCCAAGGTATTTGTAAGCTTTATTGGCGATCGCAGTCAAAAGGATATTGATGTGGCACTGGAGGCGCTGAATGGTGCCTCTGGGTATTTGCGCAAGCTTTTGGCGGCTAGTATCAAATTACGCATCACCCCTAAATTACAGTTTTCTTATGACGAAAGCGGTCGACGCGGTCAGCATCTTTCAGCGCTGATTGATTTGGCGATATCAAAAGAGACCTCCGTTGCCTCTGCTGATAGCGAGGATCAGTAAATTTGGCTCGCAGGCGCAACCGCGGTCGTCCCGTCAATGGTATTTTTCTGCTGAATAAACCATTGGATCTTACCTCTAACCAAGCATTGCAACGGGTAAAGAATCTTTTCGATGCCAATAAAGCGGGTCATACCGGTGCGCTTGACCCATTAGCGACGGGGGTGTTACCCATTTGTCTGGGAGAGGCGACTAAGTTCAGTCAGTTTCTATTGGATTCCGATAAGCACTACCGTAGTACTTTCACTTTGGGTATGGCCACAGAAACTGGTGATTGTGATGGCGATAGTATTTTAGAGGCAGATGCGTCTGACCTAACTCGAGATAAAATTGAGGCGGCCATAGATGAATTTCGCGGCGATATTCAGCAAATTCCATCAATGTACTCGGCTATTAAATTTAACGGCCAGCCACTGTACAAACTGGCACGTCAGGGGATAGAGGTAGATCGGGAAGCGCGAGACATTACTGTCTCCCATTATGAAATTCTAGACTTTCGCCCTGGCCAACGTGCTGAATTGGATGTTGAGCTGCATGTTAGCAAAGGTACTTACGTTAGAAGCCTGGCCGAGGATCTGGGCAAAGCTTTGGGCTGTGGCGCTCATGTGAGTGCCTTGCATCGACACATTGCTGGACCTTTTACCGATGCTCAAACAATGGTGCTATCGGACTTGGAAACCCTGCGTGAAACCTGTCAACCCGCTGATCTGGACCACCTATTGCAGCCTATGGATATCGCTGTGGCAGACCGAATGGCGGTGGAATTAACCGATATTGTGGCGCAATACTTCCAAATGGGTCAGGAAGTAATGTCAACACAGGCCTTTCGCAATGGACAAGAAGGCGATATAGTGCGCGTCTTTCGCGAGGGTGGTGCCTTTTTGGGCGTCGGAACTGTGACCGAAGACGGTAAATTAGCCCCGAAAAGACTGGTAGTTGAGATGTAACTGCCGAAAAGTATAACCATAGGTTGCCTGTAAATATGCGCGGGCAACCCGAATGTAACTAACCCGCATATTGGAGAAAGTATTATGGCACTGAGTGCAGAAGAAAAAGCAGCAATCGTATCTGAACATGCAACCTGCGAAAATGACACAGGTTCACCAGAGGTCCAGGTTGCACTGCTAACCGTAAATATCAACAAGCTACAGGATCATTTTGGTGATCACAAAAAAGATCATCATTCACGTCGTGGTCTGATTCGCATGGTTAACCAACGTCGCAAATTACTCGACTATTTAAAGGGTAAGGATGCTGAGCGTTATTCCGCGCTTATTAAGAAGCTTGGTTTACGTCGATAAGTGTTCTCGGTGCGGCTCCCTCTCCTCGATAAGGAATAGTGGAGCCGCAGTAACAGCGCAGAGCACATAATTTAATCGCCTTTATGCCTTGACCCTAATCATGCTGATCGAGTTACTTATAGCTACCTTGCTTTGGTAGCTATAAGTAACCCGAGCAGCGCACAGGGCGGGCAGACATGGCGCTAATTGGTAAAAATCAAAGGTAAAAATATGACTCCTTTAATTAAGAAGTTTCAATACGGTAATCATACCGTTACGTTAGAAACCGGCCGCATTGCCCGCCAGGCAACTGGAGCCGTTCTATGTTCAATCGATAACACCTCAGTACTCTGTACTGTGGTTGGGGCTCGTGAAGCAAAACCTGGCATGGACTTTTTCCCGCTTGGTGTTCACTATGTTGAAAAGGCGTATGCCGCTGGCAAAATTCCCGGAGGCTTTTTCAAGCGCGAGGGCCGCCCTACAGAGAAAGAGACATTGACGTCGCGTCTAATTGACCGTCCTATCCGTCCCCTTTTCCCCAATGGCTTTAAAAATGAAGTACAGGTTGTCTGTACCGTTATGTCAGCTGAGAAGGACATCGATCCTGATATTGCTGCAATGATCGGAACCTCTGCGGCTTTGGCGATTTCTGGTATTCCATTTAACGGCCCAGTGGGTGGTGCCCGTGTGGGTTATACCGAAGAGCAAGGTTACTTGTTAAACCCAACTTATACAGAGTTGGAAGGCTCTGCATTGGATATGGTTGTAGCTGGTACCAAAGATGCTGTTCTGATGGTTGAATCTGAAGCGAGTGAACTGTCAGAAGACACTATGTTGGGTGGCGTGCTATTTGCTCATCAAGAAATGCAGACGGTGATCAGTGTTATTGAAGAGCTTGCTACTGAGGCGGGTAAACCACGCTGGGATTGGCAGGCTGAAGATGAGGATGTTGAGTTAAAAGAAGCACTTAAACAGTCCGTCGGTGCCGATCTCGATGCGGCTTATCAAGTGGTTGATAAGCAGGAGCGTGTTAGCTCCGTAAACGCGCTTCGTGATCGTGCTGTCGAGGCCTTGGCCAGCGAAGATGGTCACTCAGAAGAAGACATCAAAGATGCATTTAAAAAGCTTGAGAAAAACATCGTCCGTGGACGCATTATTCGTGGTGAGCCACGAATTGATGGCCGAGATACCAAAAAGGTTCGTGCGATCAATGTAGAGGTAGGTATCCTCGACAAAGTCCATGGTTCTTCTTTGTTTACCCGTGGAGAAACCCAAGCGATTGTAGCTGCTACCCTAGGCACTAGTCGTGATCAACAGATCATTGATTCCTTGGAAGGCGAACAAAAAGATCCCTTTATGCTGCACTATAACTTCCCTCCCTACTCAGTAGGGGAATGTGGACGTCTAGGCTTTACCAGTCGACGTGAAGTAGGTCATGGTCGTCTGGCTCGTCGCGGTATCAATGCGGTGTTGCCCTCTCAGGACGATTTCCCCTATGCCATGCGGGTAGTATCAGAGATTACGGAGTCTAACGGCTCTAGTTCAATGGCCTCGGTCTGTGGTTCAAGCCTAGCGTTGATGGATGCCGGTGTGCCTCTAAAAGCGCCGGTAGCTGGTATTGCTATGGGTCTTGTTAAAGAGGACGAGGGCTATGCGGTATTGACTGATATCCTTGGTGATGAAGATCACCTCGGTGATATGGACTTTAAAGTAGCTGGTACGGCCGATGGTATCACTGCGTTGCAGATGGATATCAAAATTGAAGGGATCACTGAAGAAATTATGGAAATCGCTCTTGAACAGGCGTTGGAAGCGCGTCTGCACATTCTCGGTGAGATGAATAAAGTGATTGCTAAAGGTCGTGATGAGGTTGCAGAATCTGCGCCACGTATGGGCACGATGCAAATTGACCCAGACAAGATCCGCGATGTAATTGGTAAAGGTGGAGCGACTATTCGTTCACTCTGTGAGGAGCATAACTCCACTATCGATATCACCGATGATGGCGCAGTTAAGATCTACTCAGAAGATAATGATGGCCTTCAATCAGCAATGGATGCGATCACTGCGATTGTGGCCGACCCAGAGCCGGGCACTATCTATGACGGTAAAGTTGTTCGTATTGTAGACTTTGGCGCCTTTGTTAACTTTATGCCCGGCACAGATGGTCTGGTGCATATTAGCCAAATCGCCCAAGAGCGCGTTGCCAAAGTGACGGATTATCTCAGCGAAGGCCAAGACGTGCGCGTTAAGGTATTGGAAATTGACAATCGCGGTCGAGTAAAGCTGTCGATAAAGGAAGCCCAGTTGGAAGAGGGCACTGCCCCAGAGGCACCAGAGGCCTCCGAGTCAACTGAAAAGCAGGCGCCAGAAGCGTAGTTGGCAGTCTGATAAACAATCCCCGTTTGTTCTTACAGATGGGGATTTTTTTTACATGTTATATCTGCAGTGGAATATCCGAAGTCATAGCTAATGATATCGGTATTTCAGCCTACACTGATGCCAAAGAGAGCAATTCAGAGGCATGCGAGCGTGTTTGTTCCGTAACCTGAGCACCACCTAACATACGGGCGAGTTCATCAATACGCTGTTGCTGATTTAAAACCACCATGAGCGATTCAGCGCTGTTATCCTCAATTATCTTACTGGCGCGATAATGGTGGTGAGCATGCGCGGCTACTTGGGGTTGATGGGTCACACTAATGACCTGACCCCGATCGCCCAATGTTTTAAGTAATTGTCCAACAATGTCGGCAGTACTGCCGCCAATACCAACATCCACCTCATCAAATACCAGCGTCGGTATTTTCGAATGACTGGCAGCCACTACCTGAATCGCCAAGCTGACGCGAGAGAGCTCACCACCAGAGGCGATTTTAGCCAACGGCTTGTGGGGTTGCCCCGGATTGGTAGCAATCACAAACTCAACTTCCTCCAAACCATTGGCACGATAGTCATCCGTCGCGACAGGACTGAGTTGCACCACCAACTCCGCCCCTTCCATGCTGAGTTTTTGCAATTGTGCATTAATCTCAGCGGCCATGGCTTGTGCCCCTTGCTCACGTAGAGCGCTCAACTTTTGTGCAGAGTCTAGATATACCGAGGCCAGTTCTTTTAGCTGCTGTTGCAATGCATCAATACTTTCGCCGCCATCTTGTAGACTTTGGAGCTCGGTTTTTAAAACAGTCAGGGTTTCAGCCAGTTGATCTGTATTGACCCGATGCTTACGTGCTAGCTGAAAAATCACTGCCAGTTGTTCTTCGACCTGTTGTAGCCGCTGAGGGTCGGCCTCGAAACGATCAATATGGTTTTCAATCTCTCGGGTAGCTTCCTCCACCTGAATTAAACCACTTTGGAGTAATTCCTCGGCGTTACTCAGTGCCTCTGGTTTATGTTTCAGGCCCGCTAGAGTTGACAGAGCACGGTTTAAGCCATCGCGTATATTAAAACTTTCATTTTGATCGCAAATGGCGAGAACACTCTGACTCTCCAGCATTATCTGCTCGGCGTTAGCCAGAGTCTGTTGTTCAATTTCCAACGCGTTGAGTGAGTTGGGATCGAGGTCCACCTGTTCAAGTTCATTAACCTGAAAGCTGAGTAAATCTTTGCGTGCTATAAGCTCATCGGAGCGCTCCATCAAATCACTGAGCTTCTTATACGTTGAATACCATGCACGGTAATTTTCACTGACCTGAATAGCTAGATCAGCAGCATTGCAATAATCGTCCAACAATGTCCGATGCGTTTCGCGACGCAGCAAAGATTGGTGTTCATGTTGGCTGTGAATATCAGTCAGCATCTCGCCGAGTTGTTGCAGTTGCTGCATGGTGCAACTCTGGCCATTGATATAGCCTCGAGAACGTCCCTCTACAGTGTAGATGCGGCGTAGAATACATTGGTTATCGGCACTAAAGTCATTGCGCTCTAACCATTGGATAGCGTCTTCAAGCCCCTGAATGTCGTAGGTAGCAGTGATTTCAGCACGATCTTTGCCATGGCGTATGGTGCCAGTATCCGCGCGATCACCTAGCGCCATGCCCAATGCATCAAGTACCAGCGATTTACCGGCACCGGTCTCTCCGGTGATAGCGGTTGTGCCACTGGAAAATTCGATTTCCAGTGATTCCACCAGCGTATAGTTATTGATATTAATGGATAGTAGCAATGTTTTTAGTCACCAATCATTTACCCTAGGTTTATACAGAACAGATTGCTGTTACGCAATCGCTTGAAACTGATAAGTTTGCCCCCATATCTGAAACCAACGAAATTTTTATGACCCCGTGGGTCAATCTAATGGCTAAGTAATGAGGAGTTGGCGTGTCAGACGATACCAACAATGATGAAAAAATAACCCCTGGCCAACAGGAAAGCGCAGAAGTTGATGCCGCTTCTGAGAAGGATCAGGTTAACGCAGAGATTGAAGCTGAATTGCTCGATGAAATAGAGGCCAGTGAAGAGCAACAACCTGTGTCTGAACAGTTGCTTGAGCAGGTTGCCAGTGCCAAAGATCAAGTATTGCGGGTGCAGGCAGAAATGCAGAATGTGCGTCGTCGTGCTGAGCGAGATGTGGAAAATGCTCATAAATATGCACTGGATAAATTCACCGCGGATCTGCTACCTGTGGTCGACAATCTTGAGCGCGCTCTGGCAGCTATTGACACTGAGGATGAGGCGCAGAAAGGAGTATCCGAGGGGTTAGAGCTAACATTGAAATCTTTTATGGAAGTGTTATCACGCCATAAGATTGAAGCCATAGACCCAGCCGGCCAACCGTTTGATGCCGATCTCCATCAAGCAGTCAGTATGGTGCCAAACCCTGATTTGGAGCCAAATACGGTTATGGATGTATTCCAGAAGGGCTATACCCTCAATGGCCGGCTAGTGAGACCGGCGATGGTGGTAGTCTCTCAGGCCTAAAAAATTAGCAATTGCAGGGTGTGGCCCTTGAATTTTTTGAGATCGCACCCACATAACAAACAAGCAAATCAATATCTACAGATAAGTTACGGAGAGTTAAAACATGGGCAAGATTATCGGAATAGATTTGGGAACGACCAACTCTTGTGTGGCCGTGCTCGAAGGCGATAAACCCAAAGTTATTGAAAACGCAGAGGGTGCCAGAACTACCCCATCTGTTGTCGCCTTCACCGAGGACGGCGAAACCTTAGTTGGCCAATCAGCCAAGCGTCAGGCAGTGACCAATCCGCATAACACAGTATATGCGGTTAAGCGTCTGATCGGCCGACGGTTTGAAGACGATGTAGTGCAGAAAGATATCAAAATGGTGCCCTATAAAATCGTTAAGGCAGACAATGGTGATGCCTGGGTAGAAATTAAAGGTGACAGTAAAGCGGCTCCGCAGATTTCTGCTGAAGTGCTCAAAAAAATGAAGAAGACAGCCGAAGACTATTTGGGTGAGTCGATTTCAGAGGCCGTTATTACGGTGCCAGCCTATTTCAATGATTCTCAGCGTCAGGCGACCAAAGACGCGGGTCGGATTGCCGGGTTGGACGTTAAGCGAATCATTAATGAGCCAACAGCAGCGGCCTTGGCCTATGGTATCGATAAAACCGATGGTGACAGTGTGGTCGCGGTATACGACTTAGGTGGTGGTACCTTTGATATCTCAATCATTGAAATCGCCGATGTCGATGGTGAGAAGCAATTTGAAGTGTTGGCCACTAATGGTGATACCTTTTTGGGCGGTGAAGATTTCGATATGCGCCTGATTGAGTATTTATCAGCTGAATTTAAAACCGACAGTGGTATTGATATTCATGGCGATCCCCTAGCCATGCAGCGTCTTAAAGAAGCGGCAGAAAAAGCCAAGATTGAGTTGTCATCCAGTGCTCAGACAGAAGTGAACTTGCCGTATATCACAGCAGATGCCACTGGACCAAAACACTTAGTGGTCAAACTAACGCGTGCCAAACTTGAGTCACTGGTTGAAGACCTAGTGGAGCGCTCATTGGCACCGCTG
>JASLVT010000044.1 GCA_030741175.1 Porticoccaceae bacterium | reverse complement strand
CAGACGCAATTACGCAGGCATATTCGAAGTATTACCCATCAGGATGAACACCGATCGGTAACCCAGCTATTACATGACAACCCATTTTCAAAGCAGGTTCGTCAGCAAATTCTCGATCAGTCTCGCGATTTGGTTGATGCCTGTCGCCGCGACAAAGGGAGCCGAGGTACATTGGATGCTTTCTTATTGGAATTTGGCTTATCTAATGCTGAGGGTGTGGCCCTTATGTGTTTGGCGGAGGCCCTTTTGCGAGTGCCTGACGCATTAACGGCAGATCGCTTGATTGCTGAAAAGATTCAATCGGGCAATTGGCAGGAGCACCGCGGTCAATCCCAGTCGCTTTTAGTCAATTCGTCCACTTGGGGGCTGATGCTGACTGGCCACCTAGTCAGTCTGGATAAAGATATCACCGAAGATACGGGCAACTGGGTCAAACGTCTAACATCTACCCTCGGTGAGCCGGTGATCCGCGCCGCAGTGATGCAGGCGATGAAGATTATGGGCGGTCAGTATGTGCTGGGCCGTAGCATAGAGGAAGGTTTAAAACGCGGCGCTAAGCAGAATCATGAGAGCAGTCGCTATTCCTTTGATATGCTCGGCGAAGGTGCGCGCACAGAGGCGGATGCACAGCAGTATTTACATGCCTACGCCACTGCCATCGACAGCATTGGCAGGGCAAACACTGTCGACAGCAATGTTTACAGCGCCAATGGCATTTCAGTAAAACTCAGCGCACTGCATCCACGCTATGACTATGCCCAGCACAAAAAGGTCATGAATGAGCTATTACCCCGTATTAAACAGCTGTGCTTACAGGCGAAAAAATACGATATAGGATTATCCATTGACGCTGAGGAATCCTATCGTTTGGATATTTCACTGGATATTTTCCAAGCACTAGCCTATGACGCGGATCTGCGGGGTTGGCAGGGTCTGGGGTTTGTATTGCAAGCCTATCAAAAGAGGGCGCCGGCAGTGGCCAAGTGGCTTATTGGCCTAGCCGAGCAAACCCAGAGACGCCTCATGGTACGCTTGGTTAAAGGCGCTTATTGGGATGCAGAGATTAAACATGCTCAGGAGTTGGGATTAAAGGGCTACCCTGTGTTTACTCGCAAGGCCAATACAGACCTGTGCTATCAGCAATGTGCTGAAATATTGCTCGGTGCTCAGGTGCATATTTACCCGCAGTTTGCTACCCATAATGCCTACACCGTCGCCATGATTATGGCATTGGCTGGCGATCGCGAGTTTGAATTTCAGCGTCTGCATGGTATGGGACATATTCTTTATGATCAGGCGAGGCGGCACTATGATAGAGCAATGGTTGTGCGCGTCTATGCGCCGGTGGGCAACCATAAAGATCTTCTTCCCTACCTCGTGCGTCGCCTGCTGGAGAATGGCGCCAATAGTTCCTTCGTCAATCGCTTTTTAGATTTGCAAACGCCGGTCGATGAACTGTTGGAAGATACTAGAAAACAGGTAACAGATTCATTTCCCTATCAACACCGGCAAATCGTTATTCCGCAGCAGATATTTTCTGCTGCCGGAGAGCCCAGAGAAAATGCCGCAGGCATTGATATCGATTGTCCGTTGGAGACTCAAACGCTGTTACAAGCGATTGAGCATATCTCAAATCAGCCATTGCTGACGCACTCAATTATTGATGGACAATCAGCAGAACGAGAGCTGAAAATCAGATTTAGTCCGGCGGATAATCGCCAGCAGATTGGTCACAGCAGTGCCGCCCAGAACGAGGATATACAGCGTGCTGTGGCCTCGGCATCAACTGAGCACAAAGCATGGAGCGCACTGGGCGCTAAACGGCGTGCCGATATTATTGATAAAGCAGCCGATCTGCTTGAGCGAGATTGTGCGGAGTTAATCGCGGTAATCAGTTTGGAGGCTGGCCGCACCATCGATGATGGCATCTCTGAAGTACGAGAAGCTATCGACTTTTGCCGCTACTACGCCCTGCAGGCTAGACAGCTCGCTGCAGATCCTTCGCAGTCCTATACAGGACGAGGTGTCTTTCTGTGTATTAGCCCTTGGAATTTCCCGCTAGCTATTTTTGTCGGTCAAGTGGTGGCTGCTCTGGTTGCGGGCAATACGGTTATTGCCAAGCCCGCGGACCAGACGCCAGCAATTGCTGGCTACGCAGTGCGTTTACTGCATGCCGCTGGTGTACCCGGCGAAGCACTGCAATTAGTGTTGGGCAGTGGCTCGCAAATAGGCAAGTTATTAGTGCCTGATCATCGCATCGCTGGTATTGCTTTTACCGGTTCCACTACCACCGCTCAGACGATTAACGCACAGCTCGCCCAGAGACACGGTGCACCCATACCTTTTATTGCCGAGACTGGTGGTCAAAATTGTATGATAGTTGACTCAACCGCACTTCCTGAGCAGGTGGTGGATGATGTTATCACCTCTGCCTTCCTCAGTGCCGGACAGCGCTGTTCAGCCCTTAGGGTATTATTTATCCAGTCTGATATCGCCGACCAATGTCTGGAGATGTTAGCTGGCGCTATGGCTTGTATCGAGGTAGGGGATCCAAGATTGCTGAGTACAGATTTGGGACCGGTGATCGATCGCGGTGCTCAGCAAGAATTGCAGGCTCATATAGATCTAATGGACAGCAAAGCCGATAAAAAAGCCAAGCTCGTGGCCTCAATCGAGCTGCCTGAGCATTGTGCTCAGGGTAGTTTTGTCGCTCCTCATATCATTGAAATTGAAAGCATAGACCAACTCACAGAGGAGGTCTTTGGTCCAGTGTTGCATGTTATTCGCTATAGCGCTGATCAATTGGATACAGTGTTGGCGCAGGTTAATCAGACAGGTTATGGATTGACCTTGGGTGTTCACAGCCGCATTCAAGCCTTTGCTAACACTGTGTTCCGTAACAGTATTGCCGGTAATACCTATATCAATCGCAATATGGTGGGTGCTGTGGTTGGAGTGAATCCTTTCGGTGGTCGCGGATTATCGGGCACCGGCCCCAAGGCGGGTGGTCCCAACTATCTGTTGCGTTTTTCTGCTTCGGCTGCTCCAACAGCCTGCCAACAGCCCTATGTAATAGATCTCTCAGATAGTCGGATAGCAGATCCAGTTCTAATTAAGAATGCGGTTGCGGCATTGTCTGACTGGCATGGGGTGTCAGTAGAAAATCGCGTACTAAGACTCAAACAATGCAACCCTGAGGTTGCCTCTCGGTTCGAAGCTATGGCCATTGAAAAATTGGCCAGCCCTGTCCAATTGCCCGGACCAACCGGCGAGGATAACCGATTGTCGCTGCAGGCTCGTGGGCCCGTGGTATTGGTGATTAGGGATGAAGATACTATTGCAGCCGCGGAGCAACAGATCGTGGGCGCCTTATTATGTGGTTGCCCAATAATATTGGCTGCCCATAAAACACATTGGGCCGAGCTTCAGAGCATGCAGTTACGCTATCAGCAGGCGGGAGTGCAAGCTTCACTATTACAGCTAGTGCCCATGGAGTATTTAATCGATATTATCCAAAACAACAGTATTGAGGCTGTGATAGCCAATAGTCTGAATAAGGACAGCATTGCTTTGCGACAAATTATGGCGCGGCGGACCGGTAGCATTATTCCTTTGATTGAGTGGCCAGGGTGCAATGAGGGTTTTAACTACCATTGGTTGTTATGGTTTCTGAGTGAGCGCACCAAGACAGATAACCTAGTTGCTCGGGGTGGTAATACTCAACTATTTAATTTGCAGGAATAGGTTGTAGTTACCCTCAATGATCATAGATAAAACTGTTATTAATACGGTTGAAACGGATGAGTTTTGATGCTTATCAATAGAGATAGGTGCGCTTAATATTGCGCTAATTATCGTGGTCAGATTGATTAGACTCGTTATACTGAAACTTCTCGAACTAATCGATACTGGAGTGCTGTATGAAATATTTTGTATTACTCTTTGTCATCATGATGCCTTCTCTTAGCTCTGCCCACTCTGCTGAGGATGCCCCTGAGCCGTTAAAACTGGATGCCCTGATGACGGCTTTTGGTTGGGATATAGATAATGCTGAAATCAAGTATCAACAATTTGATGATGGGATATCGGTGTTGTTCGGATTAGGCGGCAATATAGGCGTCAGTATCGGTGACGATGGGGTATTTATTATTGATGATCAGCTTCCTCAATTGATGCCCAAAATTAAAAAAGTCATTGCTGATCTCGGCGGTGATAAGATTGATTTTGCTGTTAATACACACTGGCACTTCGATCATGCTGAGGGCAATATAGCATTGGGTGCCGAGGGTACATGGCTTGTCGCCCATGAAAACTCTCGTGAAATGATGCAAGGCGATCATTTGATCAATATGGTGGCGGCTAGCTATAACCAACTAGCCTACCCAAAAACCGCTCTGCCAGATATTACCTTCGTCGATGCCATGCAGTTTCATATCAACGGTCAGACTGTAGATCTGTGGCACTTCGGCCCTGCGCATACCACGGGAGATACTGCGGTGTACTTCCGCGAGAGCAATGTTGTTCATCTCGGTGATGTCTATAACAATGCAGGTTATCCATTTATTGATTCCGGTAATGGCGGTAGCCTCGATGGGATGATTCACTTCTGTTCCCAAGTCATAGAGCGAATCAACCAAGAGACTGTTGTTATTCCGGGACACGGTGGGGTTACAGGTTATCAAGCTTTGGTCGATTACACGGAAATGTTAACCCTCGTTCGCAATCGATTGATGGCTCTTATTAAACAGGGCGCCTCGCTGGAGGATGTCTATGCGGCAAACCTGACTGCTGAATTTGACGATAAGCTTGGCAGTAACGTCGGTTTTTTGAACCGGGCTTATTACAGTATGCAGAGCAAAACCAAGTAGTAAGATTGCTCTTCTGTCTCAATTAGACAGATACTGCACAGCATAATTGTCTGGGTTGGTTCAGTGGCTATAGCAATGCGCTATAGCCACTGAAAATATGGTGGCCGATATGGTTCGATAATTTGCTAGGTTACACGCGCTCAATAATGATGGCGGGAGCCATGCCTCCACCGGCACACATCGTGATCAGAGCGTAGCGTCCTCCGGAACGTTCCAGTTCATCCAGTGCGGTACCAATTAGAATCGAACCGGTCGCGGCGATTGGATGACCCAGAGCCATAGCGCCACCGTTAATATTGACTTTCTCGCGATCCAAATCTAAATCGCGGATAAACTTTTCCGCAACCACAGCGAAGGCCTCATTAATCTCCCAGACATCGATATCCTCTTTGCTGAGGTTGGCTTTGGCTAATACTTTTTGTGCCGCGGGTACTGGTGCGTTTAGCATAAGTGTTGGGCAGTCACCCATATTGGCTGTGGCTACGATGCGTGCTCGCGGTTCTAATCCATTACTCTCAGCATAGGCTTTGGACGCCAGAAGCACCGCGGCCGCGCCATCCACAACACCTGAGCTATTGCCAGCGTGATGCACATGATTCCATTGATCGAGATAAGGGTAGACTTGTTCTATCAACCCGCCATAAGTCTGGCCACTATCATCAACAGCAATATCACGCCATTGGTCAAAGACAGCATTTAACCCGGCCAGCGACTCCATGGTGGTGCCCGGCCGAGGAAACTCCTCTCTATCCAGTGCAACAGATCCATCATCATTAAGGACAGGTACCAGTGAGCGATCAAAGCGATTCTCGTTGATGGCTCGCTCTGCTCTTTGTTGAGAAACTACCGCTAGCTCATCTAGGCTTTGTCGATCAATCCCTTCGATAGTGGCGATAGCATCCGCACAAATACCCTGATTCGATTGAGGGTGTTTCTCTCGCAATGACAGATTTCCGCGATCGAATAGTGGATAGCTGTCACCGGTATTTTTTATAGAGCCCGTGTAACTCATCATTTCGGTACCACCGCCGATAACAAGGTCTTCCATACCGGCCATGATCTGTGCTGCAGCAAGGCTTATTGACGTAATACCAGACCCGCAAAAACGATCCAATGTAACGCCAGAGGATCGCACAGAGTAGCCCGCGTCCAATGCAGCCATGCGCCCCATATCAGCACTCTGCTTACCGGTCTGATTATTACAGCCCCATATGATGTCATTAACATCTTCCGTCTTGAGGTTGTTGCGTTCGGCCAAGGCTTTTAAAACCGTCGCCGCGAGTTGTTGGGGGTGGATATGTGCAAGGGATCCTTTGCCAATTTTCCCGATGCCGCGCGGTGTTCTGCAAGCATCAATAATGAAAGCGTCATTCATTTTTCGGTCCTGTGATTTTTTTCGTTTTATACAGTAAGCCCTCGGGCCTGTCATTTAGCACCATTGATAGTGAATGCGAAATGCAGGCGTCTGAGAGCTAGGATGACAGACAAGATCGGTGACTAAAGTTTAATAATTGCGGGGTCACCGGATTGCCATTTTTTGGCGCTTTCCTTCCAGCTATTAAACAGTTGCTCGGTGCCTTCGGCACGCTCAAGCAGCTCGATCATAAAGCCAAGCGTTTGGCTGGCATCAATATAGGCAAACCGAGGACCATTGCCGGCCATTTGACCTAAATTGGCGATGGTAAAGCCTTGCTGCTGATAATGTGCAAGGTCTGCGTCAATATCCTCTGTCCAGTAACATAGGTGGTGAAATCCGGTAGACCCTGCCTCCACTGTATCGAAGTAGGCACAAGGATAAACACCAACAGGCTCTACAAGCTCTATTTGAATGTCTCCAGCATAGGCGATAGCAGTCTTCATATGTAGCTTGCCGGGTTTACCGCGATATTCGATATCGCCAAACACGGCGGGACTGTACTCGGCAATATAAAAGGGACCAATGTTTAAGGCCGCCGACCATTTCTTGGCTGCCTCCTCTATATCAGTGACAATCCAGGCTTTTTGTATAGCAATGTTATGTGTGGGTATAGTCATAGTTATGTGCCGCTAGACTACTTTCGAATATTGGCGAAAGCAGCGTAAGAAGCGTCCTCCTTAGAGTTAGTGCCGACAGTGCGGGGGTCATTTTCTGGTGCGGGAAGCGGTGCCGCATCGGTAATTTTATTCCAGTCAAATGTGGCTTGTCGCAGTGTAATTTTCCACTCACCGTCACGCTTTTCCATGGTATCCAAATAGCGCCCAGCTGCAATAACATCTTTATCGCCATTGGGCGTCGACATCAGATGATAGGCATAGAAATAGCTCTCGCACATAGCCGAGTTGCCATTAATCTCGGCATTTTGTGTGGTGATTAAGTGCTGGGAAATGGTAAATTTTTCCAATTCTTTCATTACCCAGTCGCAAAATTCTGTTGCACTGCCCTTAAAGAAACCATGATCATCCATGCCGTCCTTATGGAAGCATGATTCGATGATCTGTCGGTCACAGCGATCGAGGCCGCGAGCGAAACGATGAGCGACCGCTTTAACCTCTTGCATATCGAGCACACCGATCAATTTTTGTTCTAGTTTTTCTGCGTTCATGGTGTTGATCCTGTTGTCTACTTTTTTACATGCCCTTTATTACATGTTTTCACAAAAATTGTTGCTATAAAAATAGATAGCGCCGATCTTAATCGGCATAAAACTAGCCAGTCGATTGCCATGACTATCGTTTCAGTTAGTAGGCATAGCCGAGGGCGAATGAGTATTCTCTCACTTAATCTTCTGTTTTTAACGCTCACACGAGAAAATTATGTCTCATCCTGTTTATCCGACATTATTTAGCCCGCTTGATCTGGGCTTCACCCAACTCAAGAATCGCATCCTTATGGGGTCCATGCATACTGGATTAGAGGAGGCGGAACAGGGTTTCGAGCGCATGGCCGCCTATTTCGCTGAGCGGGCAAAAGGAGGTGTCGGAATGATTATCACTGGCGGTATTGCACCCAATATTGAGGCCACTTCGAGTGGCTCGCATTTGGCGACCGTCGCGCAAGCTGAGCAACATAGACAGGTCACTGACACGGTTCATAAAGTAGACCCAGACACCAAAATTTGTATGCAAATACTGCATCTGGGAGCGCTATCTAAAAACGAAAATCTAGTGGCACCCTCTGCGGTTAAATCACGCATTTCAAGACTGACACCCAATGCGTTGGATGAAGCGGGTATCCAAAAGCAACTCGATGATTTTGTAAATTGCGCAAAGATGGCACAGTTAGCGGGGTACGATGGCGTAGAAGTGATCGGCTCAGCAGGCTATTTACTGAGTACATTTTTGGTAGAAAAAACCAATTTGAGAAAAGATCAATGGGGCGGTAGCTACGAAAATAGAATGCGTTTTCCTCTCGAGGTTATAAGACGGATTCGCGCAGCAGTCGGTGAAGAATTTATTTTAATTTTCCGCATTGCAGCGATGGACATGATGGAAGATGGTATGGCCTG
>JASLVT010000043.1 GCA_030741175.1 Porticoccaceae bacterium | reverse complement strand
CTATAAATTACATTAAGTTAAATTTGGTTGTGCTATGAGCAATATTTCAGTGCTATTTGTCTGCCTAGGCAATATCTGTCGCTCACCCACCGCCCATGCGGTATTTCAGGCTTTGGTTGAAGATAGCGGACTGTCTGAACATATTGAGGTGGACTCTGCGGGAACCGGTGACTGGCATATCGGCCATGCACCTGATCAGCGAACCTGTGCAGTTGCGGCTGAGCATGGCTACGATATGTCATCTCTGCGCGCGCGATTGGTGGATGCAGATGATTTCGATCAGTTTGACTATATCCTCGCCATGGATCATGACAATCTCGCTAATCTCAAGGCAATCTGTCCGGCCGATTACGCTGGCAGTCTCGGATTAATGCTCGACTACACTGTGGCGGAGACATTTGCTGAGATGGATGAAGTGCCGGACCCCTATTATGGCGGTGATGATGGTTTTTCTCTGGTGTTGGAATTGGTCGAAGATGCTTGTGCTGGCCTTCTCGAGCACATTAGGTCGCGGTTGTGAACGAGCCGCAAATACCAGAGATTGTCGAACAGGCGGATTTACAGGCGCTAAATAGCCTAGCCGTGGCAGCTCAAGCCGAATTCTTTTGTTCCGTGACAACTACCGAGCAGCTAATTCAGGCTCTGAATTTCGCCAATGAACGACAGCTGCCAGTCACGGCATTAGGTGGTGGTAGTAATCTGGTGTTGGCCGGTGATATCAGTGGCTTGGTTATCTATCTTGACCTGATGGGTATCTCGCACCAACAACTGACGCCTGAGCAAGTCCATGTTAGCTTTGCTGCTGGGGAAAACTGGCACAGCGCGGTGGAGTACTGTCTGCAACAGGGTTGGTACGGATTGGAAAATCTCTCTCTGATCCCCGGCAATGTCGGCGCTGCACCAATTCAGAATATTGGCGCCTATGGTGTTGAGTTGAGTGATGTGTTTGTTCGGTTGGAGGCTATTGATACGCGTTCTGGCCTAGCAGTGACAATGGATTCTCAGGCCTGCCAATTTGGTTACCGTGACAGTATTTTTAAGCGGTCTGATCGCAACCATTACCTTATTACTGAGGTTACTCTAGCGCTGTCGACAGTGGCTGAGGTCAATATTGAGTATCCGGCGTTGGCCAGTGCATTGGAGGGCACCGATCCGACACCGGCATCGGTCAGTGACGCAGTCTGTCGCATTCGCAGATCGAAACTACCTGACCCAGCAGTAACGCCTAATGTGGGTAGCTTTTTTAAGAACCCGATTGTCGATAAACAACATTTGGAGCAGTTAACAAAAGATTACAGTGAACTGCCTTTTTATAATCAACAGGCTGGTGATGTCAAAATCCCCGCGGCCTGGCTGATTGATCAATGCGGTTACCTCGGCGCGCGTGTTGGCGATGTTGGGGTGCATGAAAAACATGCTCTAGTGCTGGTTAATTTTGGCGGTAGCGGGGCAGAAATCTTGCAGTTGGCGGCGGAGATTCAGGCGGCAGTGAAGGCGCGTTTCGATATTGCATTAGAGATTGAGCCGCGGATTTACGGATCACCGCGGTGATTGTTGGGTATTGCTAATGGACCTATTCGATAAGCAAGTTATCCCGCTCTATCTCAGTCCAGACTTAGGTTCTGCTGAGATAGCATTCTGGCCCAACTGGTTATCGCCAGAGCAAGCTGATGGATTATTGGAGACAGCGATTCATCAAACGCAGTGGCGGCAAGATACTATTAAAATTGTCGGCAAGACCATACCCATTCCGCGATTGCAAAATTGGTTTGGTGATCCGTCCACTAGCTATACTTATTCCGGTATTCGCATGCAGGCACTGCGCTTTCCAGATTGGATGGACAAGATCAGATTGTCTATTGAGCAAATCACTGAGCAGCGATTTAATCGTGCATTGGTTAACTATTATCGCGATGGTCGCGATAGCGTCGACTGGCATGCAGATGATGAGAAAGAGCTCGGCCCAGCGCCGGTCATTGCCTCGTTGAGTCTGGGTGTGGAGCGGGTGTTTCAGCTGCGTCACAACGAGACTAAAGAGCGCATATCTATCAGTTTACCTCATGGCTCCCTACTACTAATGGGTGCGGGTATACAGGCTTATTGGCAACACCGCATTGCCAAGGTCAAAGATCTGCAACAGCCTCGGGTAAATTTTACTTTTAGGTATATGGAGTAACATTGATGACAACAGGAAGCCCATTGTGAAGCTATCAAAATTTGGTGAAAAATTTACCGCGTCCACTGGCATTGTTGAGTTGATGGATGATCTCGGCACCGCGCTCAATGAAAATCCGGATATGATTTTTATGGGTGGCGGTAATCCCGGGCGCATCCCTGAGGCCGAGACAATTTTTAAGCAGCGACTAGAGGCGGTTTTAGCAGATCCGGATCAGTTGCATAGTTTGATGGGCATTTACCAGTCGCCGCAGGGTGACAGGCAGTTTCGCCAGCAAATAGCTAGCCTACTGAAAAAGCAGTTCGGCTGGGATTTGCATGCGGGCAATATTGCAGTATCAAATGGTAGTCAATCGGCCTTCTTTATTCTCTACAATATGCTGGCAGGCGATATGCCGAATGGGGGGCAGCGTTCTATCCATCTGCCATTGGCGCCAGAATATATCGGTTACGGTGATATAGGCCTGACATCCGATTTCTTTACCGCGACCAAGCCTGAAATAGAGCTGCTCGACGACAATCAATTTAAATACCATATTGATTTTTCTGGTCTTGAGGTCTCGGAGCAATCTACCGCGGCACTCTGTGTATCACGCCCAACCAACCCAACGGGCAATGTGCTAACCGATGATGAAATTGAGCATCTCGATGAGATTGCCTGTCGGGCTGATATCCCGCTGATCATCGATGGTGCCTATGGTTTGCCGTTCCCCGGCATTTTATTTAATCAGGCGAGACCTCATTGGAATAGCAATACCATCCTTGTGCTCAGTCTATCGAAACTTGGCCTTCCCGGTGTGCGTACCGGTATTATCGTGGCACGTGAAGAGATAGTGCAGGCTTATAGTAATGCCAACACCGTGGTCAGTTTGGCCTGTGGTAATTTGGGCCCGACCATTGCGCGAGAGTTATTTCGCTCTGGGGATATTCTCAGCCTTAGTCGAGAGTTGGTCGGTCCATTCTATCAACAGCGGGCGACTCGGGCGGTCAAGCTATTTAGGGCGGCATTAGGGGATGTACCTTATCGGATTCATCGACCCGAGGGCGCGATTTTTCTGTGGTTGTGGTTTGATGGCCTGCCAATTACCAGCCAGACCCTGTATGAACGCCTTAAGTCTCGTGGTGTGTTGGTGGTGCCGGGACATAACTTTTTCCCCGGCATGAAATCTGACTGGCGGCATCAACAGGAATGCATTCGGGTGTCCTATGCACAGGATGACAAAATCGTTGAGCAGGGTATTAAGATAATTGCACAAGAGGTGATTAAAGCCTATGAATCCGGTGACAATTAAAATAATTAGCATGGATTATCATGACCGCTGAGCGTTTTGCCCGATTGGTTGAGGTGCTCAATTTGCGTCAGCCGGATCTCACTGTGGTGAGTGACTCTGTGCACAAAGGACAAAACCTCTCGGCAATTGTGCGTACCTGTGATGCTGTGGGAATTATGGCTGTGCATTCAGTGCTTGATGAAACGCGATTTCGCGCCCATACAGGCACTACTATGGGCACTCATAAATGGGTGCAGACACATGTCTATCAGCAAGTCTCTCAGCCGCTAACGCATCTTCAGGCCGAGGGGTATCAAATTGTTGCGGCAGATACCGCGGGAGATACAGTCGATTACAGGGAAGTGGATTTTACTCAGCCCTCGGCGCTGTTACTCGGCGCTGAGAAATACGGTATCAGCGACGCGGCAGCACCTTTTATCGATAAACGAATTACTGTACCCATGTTAGGGATGGTGGAATCATTTAATGTCAGTGTTGCCTGCGCGATAATTTTATCTGAGGCGAGAAGGCAGAGAGAGGAGGCCGGCTTTTATCAGCAGTGCCGACTCGACAGCGAGCGCTATCAGCAACTGTTGTTTGAATGGAGCCAACCCCTGTTAGCTAAGTACTGTCAGAAGCACCAATTACCCTATCCAGCATTGGACGAGCAGGGAGATATTATTGATCCTGACTGGCGTAGTGCTCAGCCGATTTGACTGTGCTCTTATAGGTCTTCGAGAGTTTGTAATAGTAGCCGGACTTTATTCAAGGATTCCTCAAATTCTTTGTCAGCTTGCGAGTCCGCAACAATGCCACCACCACCCCAGCAGTGCAGTTGATCATGATCAGCGACCAGGGTGCGAATAGCTATATTGGTATCCATGCGATTGGATGCACAAATGTAACCAATACTGCCGCAGTAGACTGAGCGTTTAACTGGCTCCAGTTCATCAATAATTTCCATCGCGCGTTTTTTTGGCGCTCCAGTGATAGAGCCTCCGGGGAAGCTATCCCGCAATAGATCGATTACGCTGCGGTCAGGCCGCAGCACACCGGTGATGGTGCTGACTAAGTGATGAACATTGGGGAAACTCTCCAAATTAAATAATTTGGGTACACGGATACTGCCGGGCTGACAATTCTTACCTAAATCATTGCGCAGTAAATCAACAATCATTAGATTCTCGGCGCGGTCTTTACTGCTGTTGAGCAGTTGTTCGGCATTGCTCTTGTCTTGCTCGGCATTGGCCCCGCGCAGGATAGTCCCTTTTATCGGTTTGCTCTCCACATCGATCTGCCCGTTAGCTACTTCACTTTTAATAAAACGCTCAGGAGATAGAGATAAAATTGCTTTGTCGGCCCATTGCCAGTAAACGGAGTAGGGTGATGGAACAGCATTGCGGAGACATAGGTAGGCCTGCCATAGATCTCCCTGATACTTTGCGCTCAGATGTTGGGTGAAGTTAACCTGATAGCAGTCACCACTGAGGATATAGTCTTTTATGCTAGCGATTGCGCTGTGGTACTGGGATTGACTCAGCGTCGCACGAAATGGTGCTAATAATTTGAACCCTGAATTATTTATCGGCTGTGGCTCGGATTTAGTTGTAACTGATTCCAGCCGCTGGCATACATCCTGACGCAGTGTTACTGGACATTTTTCGTGGAAATAGAGCCGGCTGCTTGCAGTTTGATGATCGACGATCAGACTCCATAGATAACGACCTAAGCGCATATCGGGTAATGTTGTAACACGACTATTGGTGCTATTGTCATCAGCTGAATGGCGGACTAAATCGTAACTAAAGTAGCCCAATAGGCCGCCAACAAAGGGTGCATCGATGGTGTCGTCAATCGGTTGCAGTGACTCCATCAATTGGTTGGCCAACACAAAAGGGTCTTGGTCTGAGCTCGTTGTACCCTTATGATCAGTAATTGTGGAGACGGCGCCATGGGTTTCAATCAAACTATCTGGGCTTGCCGAGATAATATCAAAGCGACCCTGTGTGCTCTGAGGCTTGCCACTATCGAGCCAAATAGCCTCGGGCATGTCGCGCAACGCATCGAATAACAGGGCGCTGTCAGCCCGATAGGGAATGGTTTTACTGTTTATCGTTTGCATCAAACCCACAGCTTGGATAAATGAATTTGGACATTATAGGATGGCCCTGATATAGCCCCGCGCTGATATACTCTCGCGATGCTATAGCCTCGCGTTGAAATAGCCTCGCGTTGAAATAGCCTCGCGTTAAAATAGCCTCGCGTTAAAATAGCCCCGCCACTTTAGGCGCAACACAGCCGATACGCAATAATAAAAACAGGGGATCAATGGTTTTATTTGTTCAGTATCGATAGCAAGATTTTGAGGATCTCGATTATGTTGACAATACGTACCGCAACCTTGGAGGACAGCAGGCTAATAACTGCACATAATTGTGCTATGGCGCTTGAAACAGAGAATAAAGTCCTCGATCCGGATGCTGCGATACTGGGGGTTGAGGGGTTATTTGAGCGTCCGCAGTTTGGTTTTTATTTGGTAGCGGAAAAGGCTGGATCAGCGGCGGCGACATTGATGGTGACCTATGAATGGTCGGATTGGCGCAATGGCCTGATTTGGTGGATCCAGTCGGTGTATGTAAAGCCGGAGTATCGGCGACAGGGAATTTATCGCGCCATGTATCAGCAACTACAAACCATGGCCAAGGCGTCCTCAGTGCCGGTCTGTGGATTCAGGCTATATGCTGAAATAGATAATGCTAATGCTCATATGACCTACAAAGACTGTGGCATGAAGCAATGTGATTATCTGATGTTTGAGGAAATGACCGGTTAATATCGGAGTTATCAATCTAAGCACTGTTGCTCGGTCGTTGTATTTTGATTATTGCTAGCGATGCAAGCGGTAAATAAATTATCACTTATTTTGGGTTGAAATCGGCTACAATGCCGCACCGCGAAACATCAGACAGCGATGGAACTGTACTCTTGCTATGACTGCATTCTCAGGCGATCCAAAACCACTGTATGACTACCCTAAGTATTGGGCAGAATGCTTTGGGCCCGCGCCATTTTTACCCATGACGCGCCATGAAATGGAGCAGTTGGGTTGGGATAGCTGTGATGTGATTTTGGTGACCGGTGATGCCTATGTCGACCACCCCAGCTTTGGTATGGCGGTTATTGGTCGGGTTCTTGAATCTCAGGGTTATCGGGTGGGTATTCTCTCGCAGCCCGACTGGCGCAGCAAAGAAGCATTTCGCGGTCTGGGCAAGCCAAATCTCTATTTCGGTGTCACTGCCGGCAATATGGACTCAATGATCAATCGCTATACCGCTGACCGTCGCTTGCGCCACGATGATGCCTATACCGCAGGTGATGAGGGAGGAAAGCGACCAGATCGCGCAGTGACGGTCTATGCGCAAAAATGTCGTGAAGCTTACTCTGATGTCCCTGTAGTGATTGGTGGCATCGAGGCCAGTCTGCGTCGATTAGCGCATTATGATTACTGGTCAGAGACAGTAAAGCGCTCTGTGCTGATGGACTCTACCGCCGATATATTGCTCTATGGCAATGCCGAGCGAGCGATGGTGGAGCTGACCCACCGTATGGCCAATGGTGAGAATATCCGACAGATTACTGATCTGCGTGGTAGCGCATTTCTCTGCCGTGAAATACCAGAGGGTTGGCGTGAAATAGACTCGACTTCTGTGGATCAACCCGGTCGAGTTGAGCAGCAAAAAAATCCCTATGAGGGCGCACATCCCAGCCAGTGTGATGATGCCAAAGATATTCGGATAAAGGCGGATAAGGCATTGGCTGAGACCGAATCTGAGGTCGACGAGAAGCCACTGGCGATTATCCCCGATACACAAGCGATAAAGACTGATCCCAGCAGTACCTATATTCGCATGCCGTCCTTTGATCAGGTGGTGGCAGATCCGGTGCTCTATGCACATGCTGACAGGATTTTTCATCGCGAGACCAATCCCGGCAATGCGCGACCCTTGGTGCAGAATCAGGGGCGCAATGATATTTGGGTCAATCCGCCACCGATTCCGCTGGCCACAGAGGAGTTGGATTGGGTGTTTGAGCAACCTTACAGGCGCGTCCCTCATCCATCCTATGGTGAGAGTAAAATTCCCGCCTACGAAATGATTCGTTTTTCAGTCAATATCATGCGCGGTTGTTTTGGTGGCTGCACCTTTTGTTCGATCACCGAGCATGAGGGGCGGATTATTCAGAGTCGCTCCGAGCAATCGATTCTCGATGAGGTTGAAAAAATTCGTGATTTAACCCCCGGCTTTACTGGGGTTATCTCAGATCTTGGCGGCCCTACAGCCAATATGTACCGCTTAAATTGTAAAGATAAAAAAGTTGAGGAAACCTGTCGCAGACCCTCCTGCGTGTACCCGACAATCTGTGTCAATCTCAATACCGATCACAGTCACACCACCCAACTGTATCGTAAAACCCGTGAGTTGGAGGGTGTAAAGAAGGTCGTTGTAGCCTCTGGATTAAGGTATGACCTGGCGGTTAAGGACCCCGATTATGTTAAAGAACTCGTAACTCATCATGTTGGTGGCTATCTCAAGATTGCGCCCGAACACAGTGAAGATGGCCCGCTGACCAAAATGATGAAACCAGGTATGGGTAGTTACTACGAATTTAAAGAAATGTTTGAGCGCTTTTCAAAGGAGGCGGGGAAAAAGCAGTACTTAATTCCCTACTTTATCTCCGCACACCCCGGCTCAACTAACGAAGATATGATGAGCCTGTCATTGTGGTTAAAAAATAATGGCTTTCGTGTTGATCAGGTACAGAATTTTTATCCTTCGCCAATGGCCTCGGCCACGACGATGTACTACACCGAGAAGAATCCACTAAAGCCCCTTGGCCGCAACAATGACGAAAAGATATTTAGTGCCAAGAGTAAAGAGCAGCGCACCCTACACAAAGCATTTCTGCGCTATCACGACCCAGAGAACTGGCCT
>JASLVT010000042.1 GCA_030741175.1 Porticoccaceae bacterium | reverse complement strand
GAACCGTCTAATGTTAGTTTAACGCCACCAATACGAAAATTATTTGTATAGTCGCGAGAGATAAAGGGTTGATAAGTCGGCGTATCAATATTCACTTTGACCACATCGGGATAAGCTACCACATCGATATCTAATACCTTAGATTGTGAGGTTGCTAGCAGTGCTTGCAGTGACAGTGCGTCGGTTTTTCCATCCTGCACAGTAGTAAAACCATTGGCCACGTAGGTTGCTTCACCCGCCTTTAAAAAGGAGACATATTGTTGCGGAGAAAATTTGGGCACAAGGCTAAAAATAGCCGCAAAATGCACAGTTTCTTGCAAAACGCCATTGGGCGTCTTACCGTCTGCTTCGCGCTCTATAACGCCTCCCATTGGATTGACCGAGTTGGCATTAATTCCAACCATTTCCAATGCTTTAGAATTATATACAGCTAGATGGCCAGATTGATGCAGTGCGAATAGGGGGATATCCTCAGTCACCGCATCCAATTCCTGTCTAGTTGGATGACGTTGTTCTAGCAACTGTGAGTCATCATAGTTAAATCCCATTACCAAATTGTGCTCTCTGACAATATCTGAATGAAGCATATAGTCTCTAAGTGCTTGCTGTAGTTCAGGGATATTATTCACGGGGCCATCAGGTGCTGGTAATAGATTGGCGGCATTGGCCTGTATAGCCACCGCTGATAGATGGCTGTGAGCATCGACAAAACCCGGCAACATGGTTTTGCCCTCAAGATTGACTATCTCGGTATTGTCTCCTTGGAAATGGCGCAATTTCTCAGTGGAGCCAAGCGCGATAATGCGTCCATCTTTAATTGCGATGGCTTCAACAGTACCGACATTATCATCCACGGTTATTATCTGGCCATTGGTATAGATAGTAGTCGCTGCTGGCTTTGGGACATTTTTTTCGCAGCCCATCAGGCTTATCAGTAGAGAACCTATTACAGCCAACCGTAAACGAGAATGGGGCATGAGATTGATACCTTCTAATTGTTGTTGCGTAACATTACTAGACTATCAGGCTACTAGCTAGTGGCCCTATTCTTAAGGTTAGTATGCTTGCAATGATTATCGTGACGGCTGCACTAGAAGATCTCGATACAATTAATCAAGTAATTGATGATGCCGTTATGTCTTGGCCCTTGTCTGAGCGAAATAAACGCCTCTCTGTGCCTATTCTCAGTTACGACCAGCAAGATTTTACGGAATACCGCTTTATACTTGGCAAGGAGGCGGGACAGGTTGTTGGAGTGGCTGCATGGAATGCACAGACTCTATTGTCTACCCCTTCGGGTAATGGTTATCTTTTGCATGGATTGTATATTGCCTCAGCCTATCAAGGACGTGGCTTCGGTACAGTGATGCTGAGGAATGTGCTCTTGTTATCACAGATGCAGGGCGCTGATGGTCTACTAGTGAAAGCGCAGAGACCAGCAGTAAAGTTTTTTGAGCACTGTGGCATGCTCCTATTGCCAGCTGAAAACCCTAATGATTACCCCTATCAATTCTGGGCTCAGAAGGGGAGTATTTAGACTCTTATTTCGGTGAACCCCGAGTCTACATTGACATAATTTTTACTATAAATAGATGGTACCATCCAACGCTAACAACTTTTCTAAAGAGACTCCCTATGAAACAAGATCGAGAAATAGATATTGTCGTCTATGGCGCAACTGGGTTCACAGGTCGGCTTGTTGTCGAATATCTGAATAATCAATATGGCGTTAATGGCGATGTCAATTGGGCAATGGCAGGGCGAAGTGCAAGCAAGTTAGAACAGGTTAGAGATGAAATGGGTGTCTCTGCTGAGGTGCCACTGGTGGTTGCGGACTCGTCTGATTTGGATTCGATTAAAAGTATGGTTGAGCGCACTGCAGTGGTCTGTACAACAGTTGGGCCCTATCAGTTGTATGGCAATGAATTAGTGGCGGCCTGTGCAGCGGCTGGTACTGATTATGTCGACTTATGTGGTGAGCCGGGTTGGATGCATAAAATGATTGCCGAACACAATGAGTCAGCACAAGCCAGTGGCGCTCGTATCGTATTTTCCTGTGGTTTTGATTCTATTCCTTTTGATTTGGGTGTGCTGTTTTTACAACAGATTGCAGAGCAAAAATTAGGTGCCGTGGTACCCCGCGTCAGTGGTCGCGTGCGAGCTATGAAAGGCACTTGGTCTGGTGGTACGTTAGCCAGCTTCCGCGCCACTATGGCGGCAGCGGCCAGTGACCGTGATTTAATTAATGTGTTGCGAGATCCGTTTTCTTTGGCTTCTGGATTTACAGGTCCCGAGCAGCCTGCTGGAAGTAAACCAGAATTTGACGAATTGCTACAGAGCTGGGTTGCCCCATTTGTTATGGCGACTATTAATACCAAAAACATCCATCGTTCCAATCTGTTGATGAATCATCAATATGGCAGTGATTTTGTCTATGATGAAATGATGCTGACTGGGCCCGGTGAAAAAGGCGAGGCGCTCGCTCATCACATCACCAACGATAAGTCGATGGCTGAAGATCAGACTCAGCCTGGTGAAGGGCCAAATAAAGAACAGCGTGAAAACGGGCTGTACGACGTTCTATTTGTCGGTCAGTCCAATGATGGCGATGTAGTCAAAGTGAGCGTACAGGGAGATAAAGATCCCGGTTATGGATCAACCTCGCAAATGATTGCGGAAAGTGCAGTCTGTTTGCTGAAAAACCCTCAGGCCGCCAGTGGTGGTATTTGGACACCAGCACCGGCAATGGGCGCATTACTGATTGATCGTTTGCAGGCCAATGCGGGTATGACTTTTACTCTAGAAGACTGAGGTTTTATCAACTATGATTTATAAAGCAGGTTCCTGTCTACTGTTTGGCCTAGTTTTGGTGACAAATACTACACTGGCCAATATCAATGAAATCGTTACGGTGGCAACACGGGCGGAGGCTGATCTGTCTGAGGTCATTGGCACTGTATCAGTGGTTGATGAAAGTGCTTTGTCGTTGGTATCTCATGCACATGTACAGCAGACACTTGTGCGTGTTGCGGGGGTTAATTTGCACCGTGGTAACGGTCAAGAATATCTCCCCGCCATGCGTTCCCCGGTATTAACTGGTGCAGGTGGTTGTGGTGGTTTTTTGATGCAGGAAGATGGTATCCCGCTCAGGGCCGCTGGCTTTTGTAATATCAATGAGCTGTTCGAGGCCAATACGGAAATGGCGCAACGTATTGAAGTATTGCGTGGTACAGGCACCGTTTTGCATGGTTCCAATGCTATGCATGGTGTGATCAATATTGTTACACCAGCGCCATCTGCTGAAAGTAAAGTAGCATTGGAATTGGGTGCTGATGATTATCGCAGACTGAAGTATCAATCTTCCTTGGGTAGTCTGGCTGTTGCGGCTAACTTTACCCATGATGGAGGATTTCGTGATGAGTCGGGATTTGATCAGCAAAAAATGTCACTGCGTCATGTCTATAAAAATAACGACTTACAGATTGATACTGGTATCACCTTAACCAATCTCAATCAGGAAACTGCGGGTTTTATCGAAGGTCGAGATGCCTATAAAGACAGTGCTCTTATAAAACAAAATTTAAATCCTGAAGCCTACCGAGATGTACGTTCGGCACGTATCTGGTCTAGAGTCAGTCTGCCCAAGAAAAACTATCAACTCCTGATAACGCCCTATATTCGTTATAGCCAAATGGACTTTTTGCAGCACTTTTTGCCCGGCGATCCATTGGAGGAAAATGGTCAAAAAAGTATGGGTGTGCAATTGGGTTACTATCGCACATTAACTCAGGGGTTAAATGTCATCGCTGGTGTCGATGCAGAGATTACCGATGCCTATCTGAAACAATCTCAGGATAAACCGACTCAGGGCTCTGCATTCTTGCAGGGGACAATACCTCAGGGTCAGCATTATGATTATCAGGTGGATGCGATTGTGGCGGCGCCTTTTATGCATTTGGATTGGGCGGTTAATAACGCGCTATCTGTCAGTGGTGGCATGCGCTTTGAGTCAATGCGCTATGACTATCGCAATAATATGCTTAGCGGTCGTACCAAAGCGGACGGTACTCCATGTGGTTTTGGTGGCTGTCGCTACAGTCGCCCTCCCAGTGGCAAAGAGCAATTTAATAACTGGTCCGCTAATCTCGGTGCCAAATTAATGCTCAATAATGGTAGTCATGTTTTTCTTCGGTTGGCCAGAGGTTTTAGAGCGCCGCAGGCTACAGAACTCTATCGTCTGCAACGCAATCAGCAAATTGCCGATCTTGATTCCGAGAGCATTGAATCTGTGGAGCTAGGCTTCGACGGAAGTATCAAAAGGTTGAGCTACAAGCTTGCGGCTTACCATATGGAAAAAGACCATGTCATCTTTAGAGACTCTGACTTTTTTAATGTGAGTGATGGCAATACTGAGCATCAAGGTGTTGAACTGGAACTCGACTATGCCATTAATGCCCATTGGTCAATGGCCATTAGCGCGACTCAGGCGAGGCATATTTATCTGAATAATGTGATCAGTGGTGATATCAATATTCGCGACAATGATATTGATACTGCGCCGCGTCATTTTGGTAATGTTAGGCTAGCATGGCAGCCATCAGAAGACAGACGTGTTGAACTTGAATGGCAGTCAATGGGCAGTTATTTTCTAGAGCCGGAGAATTTACATCGCTATGAAGGCCATGATGTATTGAATTTGCGTGCAGGCTGGAACCTGTCTGAGTCTTATCGTATGTATGCCATTATAACCAACCTAACTGATCGCAAGTATGCTGAGCGCGCCGATTACACAAGTTTTAGTCAAGAGCGCTATTTCCCTGGACTGCCCCGAGCAATGCAGCTTGGTATCGAGTTGAATTGGTAGTACAAAAGTAAACCAAAGATATTCATACAAACGTAACGATCGCATTGTTACTGAAATACCAATGGACAGAAAAATCTAAGGATCAATTTGATTTTATAGTTTGCCTGTAGAAAGGGGGCGAATTCTATGAACCTTCATCCGCTAAAAGATTCTTTAATTGACGAATTGCACAATCGCCCCTTTCCGGTTGTGGATCTTCCTGCGCAGGTATCTAGCTTAGTGTTTGTTCATGCAGGTGATCGTCAGGCTGAGATAGATAAGCTCAACGAGCTCGCGGCACAGCATGAAATCCAAGGCCTCTCAGACGAGGCCAGTTGCTACTACCAAAGCTTTAATAACTTCGATCTGCGCTGGGAATTTCACAACGAATTTTCAACGTACACGGTTATTCGTCGTGGACATCTAGGGCAGCAATTTTGTACCAATTTGTTCACCTTAATTTCGAAAGATTGGGTCGATGACATCCCCGGGCAACTTATAGCGGCCAATCATATTGATCTGCGCCCCAAGACGAGTGATTTATCATCGGTGGCAAAAATTGAGCATCTTTTTGATAATCAACGTCTGGTGGGCGGCGAGATTTACGATGGACTGGCGACGGTTTGGACGCCGGTGCAGGCGGAGAAGGATGGTTTTATTCGCACGCTTGTGATCGATGATGGATTAGATCCAGCGCAGGCTGGAAGGCTGATTCGCAATCTACTAGAGATTGCAGCTTATCGCTCAATGACGTTGCTTGCATTGCCGGCCGCACGTCAGTTAATGCCAGAAGTTCGCCGTCTTGAGCAGCAGTTGGTGGAAACCAGTGACAGATTAAATCAGCTGATGACGCTGGAAGATGAACAGACGCTAATGACCGAGTTGATTACACAGGCAACGCAATTAGAGAAGTTAGTTGCCGATCATAATTTTCGTTTCTCAGCGACCGAAGCCTATTTTAATTTGACTGAAAGCCGTCTGGATATGCTGCGGGAGCAAAAGATCCCAGCTATTCGAACCCTTAAGCAGTTTCATGCACGACGATTTATTCCGGCTTTTAATACCTGCATGTCGGTGGTCAAGCGCAAAGAAAATCTATCCAAACGCATTAGTCGAACTAGCGAATTACTGCATCTGCGTTTGCAACTTTCTTTAGAGACTCAGAATCAACAATTATTGGCTTCCATGGATAAGCGCAGTGCCATTCAACTGCGTCTACAGCAGACTGTGGAGGGACTCTCGGTCGTTGCCATGACCTACTACAGCATGAGTCTACTAAAGTTATTAATCACCCCGTTGGCTATCGAAGAGTACCTACCCATATCTAAAGGTATGCTCCTGACCTTAACAACACCGGTGATGTTTTTTGCTGCGGTTATGGTGGTAGTAAGAATCCGTAAAAGTCTGCACCGTTAGTCTGCTTGGCGATTCCACTCAACGCACTCAGCAAGACTGACACCAGTGCCGCCAAAGATATCCAGCGCGCTACCGATAGTTAAATCGACTTTACCGCTGGACAGAGAGTCGACTAATTTAAGGTCCTCGAGCGACCTTGCGCCTCCGGCATAGGTGCAGGGGATAGAGCAACAATCACCCAACAGTTTGACCAAGTCCCGGTCGATACCTGATTGTAGTCCTTCGACATCGGCAGCATGCACCAAAAATTCTGCACAGTGATCTTCCAGTTCCTTGATCGTGTCTTTATCAATGGCGGTATTGGTTACGGTTTGCCAGCGATCAGTGGCAATCATCCAACCCCTGTCCGTTTTGCGGCAGCTGAGATCGAGCACCAGATGTTCGGCACCAACAGCTGAACGGATGGCATCCAAACGTGACCATGAAAATTGGCCATCTTCAAAAAGATAAGAGGTGACAATGATATGTGTGGCACCGGCTTCTAGATAACTAGAGGCATTATCGAGATTAACACCGCCGCCAAATTGCATGCCTTTTGGGTAGGCAGCCAACGCCGCCAAAACCTGCTGCTGATTATTGGGCCCTAGGGCAATAATATGGCCACCAGTTAACTGATATTGGCGATAGAGATCGGCGTAATAAGCTGCAGACTGAGTGCTGACGAAGTTAGTACTGGCGCCGGCATCTGTGAGGGTGCCGCCAACAATCTGTTTCACCTGTCCCTGGTGCAGATCGATACAAGGGCGAAAGAGAGTCACAGGTGTAGCTCCATTAATAACAAGTCAGCGCGCATTATAACGCAATCAACAGGAGTTATTGAAAAGCTCTCGCCACTTTGGCGCCATTTTCGCGATTAAGTTTTGCGCAAATCATATTGCCAGCAGCTATCAATGCTTGTAGATCGACACCGTGTTTAATACCCAGGCCATCAAGCATATAAACCAGATCTTCCGTTGCAACATTGCCGGAGGCACCGCTGGCATAGGGACAACCACCCAAACCGGCTACCGAGCTGTCAATTACTGCGATGCCATGTTGTAGGGCAATAAGAATATTTGACAATGCTTGACCATAGGTATCATGCATATGCACCGCAAGTTTATCGGCGGGGAATTGCTGCAACAATCTCTCGAGTAAGCGTTGGGTTGATCCCGGCGTGCCAACGCCAATAGTATCGCCCAATGACACTTCATAGCAGCCCATGGCCAATAATTTATCAGTTAATTCAGCTACTTGATCAGGTGTAACGCTGCCCTCATAGGGGCAACCGAGTACACAGGAGATATAACCACGAACTGCTACGCCAGACTCATGAGCTGCGGATACCACCGGGGCAAAGCGCTCGAGGCTTTCGTCAATTGTACAATTGATATTTTTCTGGCTAAATTTTTCCGAGGCAGCTGCAAACACCGCGACTTCTTTAACCTCACATTCTAGGGCGCGCTGTAACCCCTGCATATTAGGAGTGAGAGCAGCATAGGTGGTGGCATCGGCTGGAAGCTTGAGAAAAACTTGGTCGCTTCCCGCCATTTGCGGCACCCATTTCGGGCTGACGAAACTACCGGCTTCTATATAGCTTAGCCCAGCGTTGACTAGTTGCTTGATAAGCGCGACCTTGGTTGCCACATCGACGGCGACCTTTTCGTTTTGTAGGCCATCGCGGGGTCCCACCTCGACAATTTTTACGGTAGAGGGGTAGCTCATTGGTCTGTACTCCCGTCAAATGCTACTAATTCAGTACCACCATCGACAAGGTCGCCCGGCTGAAAATAAAATTCGGACACCATGCCATCGCTAGGCGCATTGATACTGTGCTCCATTTTCATCGCTTCTATCACCAGTAGCGCAGTACCCTTGGTTACCTGTTCTCCAGTGTTAACCAGCAAACTTACTATGGTGCCATTCATGGGCGCGCAGAGATTGCCAGCATTTTCTTGATCAGCATCTAAACCGAAATCCGCCGAGATCTCGGCACAGCGAAAGAAACCCCGTGCAGTAAATAAATCAAAGCCGCTATTATTCTCGACTACAGTAGCTGTACCGAGATCGGCGCTGTTATCCAAAGCGATGGATAATTCGCTAAGCCCAATCTGTATATTGACTTCGGGTTGGGGTAAGCCCCAACTATTACTGAGGTGCCAAGGTGAGTTGGGCTCAGTGGATTTTTTTGCATTTTCTAACGCGCGATTTTCTCGCATTTTCATAACAGCGGCAGCGGCGATAGGCGTTGCATAGTCAATGTCCT
>JASLVT010000041.1 GCA_030741175.1 Porticoccaceae bacterium | reverse complement strand
TGGCGGACTAATGCAATGGGGCTGGGCGGTATTCCATATTTTGGTTATTACCCTGCAGGCATTTATTTTCATGGTTCTCACCGTCGTCTATCTCAGTATGGCGCATGAAGACCACTAATTATTATTTTACTATTTAACCACTAAAATCGGGAGTCTACGATGGAACTTGTAATCATTGCTGCGGCAATTATGCTCGGATTGGGCGCATTAGGGGCAGCTGTTGGTATGGGTCTGCTGGGCGGAAAACTTATCGAAGGAACTGCACGTCAGCCTGAATTAGGACCAATGCTACAGGGCAAAATGTTCCTGCTTGCTGGTCTTATTGATGCTGTGCCAATTATTGGTGTTGGTATCGCTATGTACCTGATCTTTGTTGTTGCACCAGGTGTTGGCGCGTAACAAAAATCAATGATCTTAAACTCATCTATTAATGAGGTAATGGCGTGAATATTAATTTAACGCTTTTTGGTCAAATGGTGACCTTTGCTTTCTTCGTGTGGTTTTGCATGAAGTTTGTATGGCCCGTCATCATTACGGCCATGGAAGAGCGCCAGAAAAAAATCGCCGATGGCCTTGATGCGGCTGATCGTGCCCTGCGTGATCTTGAAGTGGCTCAGAACAAAGCATCTGACCAAATGAAAGAAGCTAAGCAGGAAGCGGCTAGCATTATTGATCAAGCCAACAAGCGAGCAAATCAAATTATTGATGAAGCGAAGCAGCAGGCAATAGCGGAAGGCGATCGTCTGAAAGCTGCTGCCCAAGCGGAAATCGAGCAAGAGATCAATCGCGCCAAAGAAGAGTTGCGTGCCAACGTGGCAGGGCTAGCTCTCGCTGGTGCGGAAAAAGTGCTCGAAGCATCAATTGACGAGAAATCTAATCGCGCGCTGGTGGATAAACTGGCAGCACAGCTGTAACAGAGGTTTAACATGGCAGAATTGAGCACATTGGCTCGACCCTATGCGAAAGCAGCATTTGAGTTTGCTGCAGATGCGGGGGATTTGCAGGGTTGGTCTACCAGCCTAGCCACTGCTGGTGCCGTTGCACAGCAGCCGGCGGTTGTAAAACTGTTGGGCTCTCCGAGCGCAACAACTGCACAGCAAGCGGCCGCGGTGATAGAGATATGTGGTGATGAGTTGAATGCAACAGGGCAAAACTTCATTGCAATTCTGTCTGAAAATCGACGCTTACAATTGTTGCCACAGATTTCCTATCAGTTTGACATCATGAAAGCGAACCGTGAAAAAGCGGTCGATGTGGACGTGGTATCAGCGCATGAGATTGATGCGAGTCAACAGCAACAACTCAGCGACGCACTGAGCGCAAAATTAGAACGCAAAGTAAATATGCAGGTTAGTTTAGATAAGAGCCTGTTGGGTGGTGCGGTAATACGCGCCGGGGATACCGTTATTGACGGGTCCATTCGTGGTCGTTTGACCAAACTTGCCGAATCACTAAATTCCTAAGGATTGAGGCCAAAGCATGCAGCAACTGAATCCATCAGAAATCAGCGAAATTATCAAGAGTCGTATCGACAACCTTAATGTTTCGTCAGAAGCCCAAAATGAGGGCACCATTGTCTCCGTATCGGACGGTATCATTCGTATTCACGGTCTAGCTGACGTGATGTATGGCGAAATGATCGAGTTTGACGGCGGGGTTTACGGTATGGCACTTAACCTCGAGCGCGACTCAGTCGGCGCCGTGGTACTGGGTGACTACCAAACATTAGCCGAAGGGCAGAAAGCCAGATGCACCGGGCGTGTATTGGAAGTACCTGTAGGTCCAGAGCTTGAAGGGCGTGTAGTCGATGCCCTAGGTAACCCTATTGATGGCAAGGGGCCAGTTAATGCACCCCTTACTGATGCTATTGAGAAAGTAGCCCCAGGGGTAATTGAGCGACAATCAGTAGATCAGCCTGTTCAGATTGGTTTGAAAGCGGTTGACACCATGGTGCCAATCGGCCGTGGTCAGCGCGAACTGATTATTGGTGACCGCCAAATTGGTAAGACAGCGATTGCAGTCGATGCGATTATCAATCAGAAAGGCTCTGGTATTAAATGTATCTATGTCGCTGTTGGACAAAAGGCGGCTTCCGTTGCTGCGGTAGTACGCAAACTGGAGGAGCACGGTGCCATGGAACACACCATTGTGGTTGCCGCAACTGCCTCTGATCCAGCCGCTATGCAATTCTTAGCACCTTTCGCCGGTTGTTCAATGGGCGAGTACTATCGGGACCGCGGACAGGATGCTCTGATTATTTATGATGATCTAACCAAGCAAGCTTGGGCTTATCGTCAAATTTCGCTACTGCTTAAACGTCCTCCGGGTCGTGAAGCCTACCCTGGTGATGTTTTCTACTTACACTCACGTTTATTGGAGCGCGCGGCACGGGTTAATGCCGACTATGTAGAGAAATTTACTGACGGCAAAGTGAAAGGCCAGACTGGGTCATTGACTGCCCTACCTGTTATTGAGACACAGGCCGGTGACGTATCAGCATTTGTACCCACCAACGTGATTTCTATTACCGATGGTCAGATCTTCCTTGAGGCGGACATGTTTAACTCTGGTATTCGTCCAGCGATGAATGCTGGTATTTCGGTATCTCGAGTAGGTGGTTCGGCACAAACCAAGATAATTAAAAAATTGTCAGGTGGTATTCGTACGGCACTGGCGCAGTATCGTGAATTGGCTGCGTTCTCTCAGTTTGCATCGGATCTGGATGATGCAACCAAAGCACAGCTAGATCATGGTGAGCGCGTGACTGAGTTGATGAAGCAGAAGCAGTATTCACCTCAGAGCATCGCAGAAATGGGTGTTATGGTTTACGCGGCTGATAACGGCTATCTTCAGTCTGTAGAAGTGAACAAGATTGGTGATTTTGAGGCCGCACTGCTTGCTTATATGAAAGCTGAACACGGCGATCTTATGGATCAAATCAATCAGTCAGGAGATTACAACGACGATATTGGTGCTGGCTTCAAAGCAGCTCTCGATAAGTTTGTTGCGACTCAAACCTGGTAAGTTGGCGAAATCGGACAGGCATAAAACATGGCAGTCGGAAAAGAAGTTAAAACCAAAATCGCTAGTATTGGTAGCACGCAGAAGATCACTAGCGCGATGGAAATGGTGGCGGCAAGCAAAATGCGCCGAGCGCAGGATCGCATGGCACTGGGTAAACCCTATGCCCAGCGAATCCGCGATGTGGTAGGCCATATAGCCAATGCCGTCTCTGAATACCATCACCAGTATTTGGAAGAGCGTGACGTTGCGCGTGTTGCATATATTGTTATCTCCACTGATCGCGGTCTCTGTGGAGGGCTCAATATCAACCTATTTAAAGCGGCGTTGAAGTCCATGAAATCATGGTCTGATCAAGGCGTAGAAGTTGATATCTGTGTGGTTGGCAATAAAGCGGCGAGCTTTTTTGGTACCGTGGGTGGCAATGTTGTCGCTGCAGTTAAAGATGTAGGTGATGAGCCCAATGCCGCCGACTTAATTGGTGGCGTGAAGGTAATGTTGGATGCCTATGATGAAGGCCGCATCGACAAGCTGTTTGTGGTTAGTAATGAGTTTGTTAATACCATGACGCAAGCGCCAACGGTTGAACAACTGTTGCCACTAGCGGCCACCAGTGATGGAGAGCTTAAACACCACTGGGATTATATCTACGAACCCGATGCGCAAGAGCTATTGGATGGTCTGCTGGTACGCTATATTGAATCGCAGGTTTTTCAGGGCGTTGTAGAAAACAAAGCCTGTGAACAGGCCGCCCGAATGTTAGCAATGAAAAACGCCACCGATAATGCCGGTGACATGATTGATGAATTACAACTGCTTTATAACAAAGCGCGTCAGGCAGCGATTACCCAAGAGCTGTCAGAAATTGTTGGTGGCGCAGCGGCTGTTTAAAGCCAAACGAATTTTTAAAGGTTTAGTTAAGAGGAACCGGACATGAGTAGTGGACGTATCGTACAAATTATCGGCGCTGTGATCGATGTGGAATTTCCCCGCGATCAGGTGCCCAACGTCTATGACGCACTAGTAGTTGACGATAAAGGCCTGACCCTCGAGGTGCAACAACAGTTGGGTGATGGCGTGGTGCGAGCAATCGCCATGGGATCCTCTGAAGGGATCAGCCGTGGATTGGGCGTTAACAATACCTCAGCGCCTATCTCCGTGCCTGTTGGCACCGAAACCTTAGGCCGTATTATGGATGTGCTTGGCAATCCAATTGATGAAAAAGGCCCTATCGGCGAGAAAGAGCGCATGGCTATTCACCGTAAGCCACCAGCTTACGACGAACTAGCAGCCTCTGATGATCTGCTTGAAACAGGTATTAAGGTGATTGACTTGGTCTGCCCATTTGCCAAAGGTGGTAAAGTTGGACTGTTCGGCGGTGCCGGTGTTGGTAAAACCGTTAATATGATGGAATTGATCAACAATATCGCTACAGAGCACAGTGGCCTGTCAGTTTTCGCTGGTGTTGGTGAGCGTACTCGAGAGGGTAATGACTTCTACTACGAGATGCAGGAGTCTGGCGTTGTAAATATTGATAAGCCAAGCGATTCAAAAGTGGCGATGGTTTATGGTCAGATGAATGAGCCACCAGGGAATAGACTGCGTGTTGCACTGACTGGTCTGACCATGGCTGAGAAATTCCGTGACGAGGGTAAAGACGTACTGTTATTTGTTGATAATATCTATCGTTACACATTGGCGGGTACCGAAGTATCTGCACTGTTGGGTCGTATGCCGTCTGCGGTGGGTTATCAGCCTACACTAGCAGAAGAAATGGGTGTACTTCAGGAGCGTATTACTTCAACTAAGACGGGTTCAATTACCTCGGTTCAGGCGGTTTATGTACCAGCGGATGACTTGACTGACCCCTCCCCTGCAACCACCTTCGCGCACTTGGATTCAACCGTTGTATTGAGCCGTGATATTGCTTCTAAAGGTATCTACCCCGCGGTAGATCCTTTGGACTCAACCTCACGTCAGCTGGATCCATTAATTATCGGTAATGAGCATTACGAAGTGGCTCGTGGTGTTCAGTCAGTATTGCAGCGCTATAAAGAGTTAAAAGATATTATTGCGATTCTGGGTATGGACGAACTTTCGGAAGAAGACAAAATGGCGGTTGCCAGAGCGCGTAAGATTGAGCGTTTCCTCTCTCAGCCGTTTCATGTTGCAGAGATCTTCACCGGTTCACCGGGTAAATACGTATCATTGAAAGATACTATTGCGGGCTTCCAAGGTATTTTGGCTGGTCAATACGACGATCTTCCCGAGCAGGCGTTCTATATGGTTGGCTCTATTGAAGAAGTGGTAGAAAAAGCGAAAAACCTATAATTTGCGACAAGCAAGGGCAATAAGAAATGGCTACAACAGTTCATTGTGACATTGTAAGTGCAGACGAAGCTCTATTTTCTGGGCTCGTCGAGATGGTTGTTGCCACCGGCTCTCTCGGTGAATTGGGTGTGACACCCGGACATGCACCACTGCTCAGTGATTTGCGTCCCGGTCCAGTGCGCCTGATTAAAGAAGACGGTGAAGAGGAAATTTATTACCTCTCCGGTGGTTATCTGGAGGTACAGCCCAACAGTGTTTCTATACTAGCGGATACTGCGGTACGAGCAGACGATATTGATGAAGCAGCCGCAGCACAGGCGGTAAAAGAGGCCGAGGCTGCGCTATCAAATCAGGCTGGCGAGATTGAATACTCAAAGGCCGCGGCCATATTGGCGGAATCAACTGCGCAACTACTAACAGTACAGAAGCTGCGAAAGAAGCTTGGCGGCTGATATTTAGCGGCGGAAAAAGGGTGGCATGGCCGCCCTTTTTTTTGCCTACACTTTATTTCAACGTTACCAAGGGGTATATCAATAAACTTGTGTTGAAGGTCATTTGACAGTAACGTGACTCGCTACACAGCGCACAGTTAAACTTGCAAATATGGAGCAGTAGAAGAGTGTCTACAACCAGTACGGATATTGTGATTCTTGCCGCGGGGAAAGGCACACGCATGCAGTCCGCCCTTCCCAAAGTGCTACATCCATTAGCGGGACGGCCGCTACTTGAGCACGTGCTTACCAGTGCCGATAGCATAGCCAATGGAAACAAGATTATTGTCACTGGTCATGGCGCGGATCAAGTGGAGCAGGCTGTTGCGCAATGTGGCGCCGTTTTTGTTCAGCAGACCGAACAGCTTGGGACAGCTCATGCAGTACAAATGGCATTGCCTCATCTGCGTAGCGAAGCCAACGTGTTGATACTCTATGGCGATGTGCCTTTGATCAGTCCGGAGACTATCAGCAACATACTGGGTGCAGTCGATAAAAACCATATTGCCCTGCTGACAATTTCGCTTGATGATCCGACTGGTTATGGTCGCATCATCCGCAATGGTGCTGGCGAGATTGAATCTATTGTTGAACAGAAAGATGCCAGCGCCGAACAATTGGATATCAAGGAAATCAACACTGGCGTGCTGGCATTGGGTGCTGAACAGCTTCATGCCTGGCTACCACAGATCAATAATAACAATGCTCAGGGCGAATACTATCTCACTGACCTAATCGCCATTGCGCGATCCAATGGTTTTCATATTAATAGTATTCACCCGAGCTCATCGCATGAGATAGAGGGCGTTAATAATCGGCAACAGCTGAGCCGTTTAGAGCGCGCCTACCAGTTAGCGCAAGCCGAAGCACTGATGTTATCTGGTACCACCTTGGCCGATCCCAAGCGCTTTGATCAGCGGGGAACCATCACCGCAGGCACGGACAATAGTATTGATGTGAATTGCGTATTTGAGGGCGATGTGGTGCTTGGTTCTGGTGTCTCAATTGGGCCTAATTGTCATATTAGCGATAGCACCATTGGCGATGGTGTAGAAATCAAAGCCAACTCAGTTATTGAGTCCGCTATTGTGGGCAATGGCGCTATTGTTGGCCCCTTTGCGCGACTGCGGCCAGGTACGAAACTGGGCAATAACACCAAGGTGGGCAACTTTGTTGAAACCAAGAAAGCACTGGTGGGCGATGGTAGCAAAATAAATCATCTCAGTTATGTTGGCGATGCTACGCTTGGTCAGGGCGTTAATATTGGTGCCGGCACCATTACCTGTAATTACGATGGCGTGAATAAACATACCACCGATATCGGCAATGATGCCTTTATTGGCTCCAACAGTACATTGATTGCCCCAGTCAGCGTAGGGGATAAAGGTTTTGTCGCTGCCGGCACCTCAGTGTCCAAAGATGTACCCGAAGACAGTTTGGCCGTTGGGCGCGCCAAGCAGCGAAATATTAGCGGTTGGAAACGTCCAACTAAAAAGGATGATTAAAAAAGGAATAGTAGTATGTGTGGAATTGTCGGCGCGGCGACCAATCGAAATGTGTACAAGATATTAATAGAGGGCTTACGCCGTCTAGAGTATCGGGGCTATGACTCAGCCGGGCTCTCTATGATCGATACCGATCGCAAGCTACAGACGCAAAAAACACTGGGCAAAGTGGCCAAGCTAGAGGCCCTGGCAAAAAAATCTCCCATCTCTGGACACACCGGTATCGCTCATACCCGCTGGGCCACCCATGGTCAACCAAGTACTGTCAACTCTCATCCTCATACCTCTGGTGGTCTGTCGGTGGTTCACAATGGCATTATTGAAAACCATATCCAACTGCGTGAGGAGCTGACCGCGTTGGGCTATGAATTTGTTTCTGATACTGACTCTGAAGTGATTGCTCATCTAATCCATCACTATGCTCAAAGCGCTACCAGTTTATGTAAAGCAGTACAGAAAACTATTACAAGATTAGACGGTGCCTATGCCCTTGGCGTGATATCGGAGGCTGAGCCTGAGTGTCTGATTGGCGCGCGCAGCGGTAGCCCATTAGTCATTGGTGTGGGCATTGATGAACATTTTATCGCCTCAGACCAAATGGCCTTGCGCCAAGTCACCGATCGATTTGTATTTCTCGAGGAAGGTGATGTCGTTGAAATGCATCACAGTGGTTACAAAGTCTATGATGGAAATGGCAAGTCGGTGAAACGGCAACTGCAACAGCTAGATGATGCAGACCATATCGCTGAAAAAGGTCAGTACCGCCACTTTATGCAAAAAGAGATATTTGAACAAGCATCGGTATTAGCTGATACCTTTGCTGGGCGCATTGCGACTGATCATATTCGTGAAGCCATCTTTGGCTATCAGGCCGAAGATCTGTTTCGGCAAACCATGGCAGTGCATATCGTTGCCTGTGGTACCAGCTATCATTCTGGCCTAGTGGCCAAATACTGGCTTGAGGACTATGCAGGCATACCCTGCCAAGTTGAAGTTGCCAGCGAATATCGCTATCGCACTGTTGCCGTTCCCAGCGGCACCTTATTTGTCACTATCTCTCAGTCGGGGGAGACCGCTGACACCTTAGCCGCATTACGAAAAGCCAAAGACGATGGGTATCTTGGTTTTGTCGCTATCTGCAATGTTGCCAATAGCTCCCTAGTGCGAGAGTCAGATATTTCCATGATGACCATGGCTGGCCCTGAAATTGGTGTCGCGTCGACAAAAGCATTCACCACGCAGTTAGTGGCACTGCAATTGTTTGCCATCGCGATTGCCAAACATCATGGCCTCGATAGCAAAACTGAAAAGATGCTGAT
>JASLVT010000040.1 GCA_030741175.1 Porticoccaceae bacterium | reverse complement strand
ACAATAATAAATGCTGCAATCAAGGCGATTGCCATACCCAGTAAACGTATTATTTGTAGAATCCCCATGATAACCCTCCTCTGTTATAGTTTTATCGTTGTTTTTTATTGTTATAAACTAGCCAACCATGGCGTCACATCAACATAACATGTCACACAACTAAATAATAGGACCACCCCTCAAGCCTATCGCCATGGTCAAAATAATAACTATTGGCGGCTATTGATTCTTTATCACCACAGTGTCGGCTAAAATACGCGCTGACCTCAATCAGACACAAAATCTAATGGCACAGTACCTATACACAATTAATGCCTATCTAAAACGACTTTTGGTATCCAAAACTAATTTTATAATCGGAGCTCATTTGTAAGCCATTTTTGTCTTGCGCCAAGGGCTTTGTGACTTCTAACCCAAATCTATCTGCCTCGCCTGGGAGTATCTTCATTACAATATTTACCCCTAGCCCAAAAGTAACTTCACTCCCGCCATAATTTTCAGGGTTTGCTGTCTGCACTGGCGCCATTATCATGGGGTTTTTACCAGAAATTTTGCCTTGATGGGTTATCTGTAATCTTGATGACAAAGCAATAGCTTGATTTAACTCGTACTGAGCCCAAGAGTTTAATTCCGTATGATTGCCAAAAGCCCAATCATCATCAGATATGGTGAACTTTTTGCGCAGTTGGTTCCCCCAAAGCCATCTTTCTGTCAGTTTTGTCACATTGGTAATGCCCACTACTAATTTAGTGGCTCTATCACTTGGTTGCATACCATATGGCAAAGTCATACTCATTTGCATATTCATCGGCGTCAAAACTACACCTTTAATATCATTACTGCCGACAGATTTTTGAACTGCAAGTTGCCCATGCCATCGCGACGTATCTGATTCCTGGAGTTTTATTAGTGCGCCCAAAGAAATATCAGTTATGTCGCTAGAAGAAGTGCTAAACGTACCTAGAAGATCTCTATTCATCATCGGTTGATAGGTATTTAAGTCCATATCTTTCGACATAAACATACCCATTGCCATTAGTGTGATTTTATTTGTCGGTGCATACATTCCACCAACCATGGTCATTTTCATCGTCATTTCTACAGGAACAACGGAGAGATTGGCAGGCATATTGCCCAGGGGGTTCGGTATTGCCAAAATATCTTGGCTTGAGACATTATCTCCATTGTACCTATTACCCGACATTTTCATGTAGCTGTGTCTAACTGAAAACATTGCCTCGCCTTTTTTGTGGTAATGGTCGCCCATAACCCCAATCGGCGCATGATCGATAGCGCGGGAATTTGATTTTGTGTCGGCATATGAATGAGAAGAAAACAAAAATAAAAGTGGCAATAAAAACTTCATCGGTAGCTCCAAGAAAATAGTGGCGGGAGTATAAATATTCATCCATTTTTCAACATACCCATGGGGGGTAAAACTATACAAAATGTAAGGTAAAACCATACGAAATCGGTTAGACTCTCGCCATGAAAAATCCCTGCCATGCTAAAAGAATTGCCGAACTAAAAAGAGTAGAAGGACAAATCAAAGGTGTTATTGGGATGATTGAGTCTGGTGAATACTGCATTGACATACTTAATCAAACCAAGGCGGCAAAAAACGCTTTGATTACAATCGAATCTAAGATAAGGGAGAAACATCTTTTGACTTGCGTCCATGATGCTTTTGACGATCCAGACAATAGACATGAGAAAATTCAAGAATTGATAACTATCCTCAAGCGGTAAGGTAATTCTTAATTACTGGCACAAAGAGCTGACTACTACCGTAACTAACTGAAAAATAGGGCATTTTATGTGTGCTCAGTACGTATACACAATGAATCGGGTGAGCAAAATTGTTCCCCCAAAACGCGAAATCCTTAAAGATATTTCACTCTCCTTTTTCCCCGGAGCCAAAATTGGCGTACTCGGCCTCAATGGCGCGGGCAAGTCAACCTTGCTAAAAATTATGGCCGCTTTAGATACTGATATTCAGGGCGAAGCAAGGCCAATGCCGGGCATCAAGATCGGCTATTTGGCACAAGAACCTCAACTCGATCCGGACAAAGACGTACGCGGCAATGTTGAAGATGGTATGCGCGAGGCGGTAGATGCGCTGAGAGGCCTAGAGCAGGTCTATGCAGACTATGCAGAACCCGATGCAGATTTTGATGCACTGGCTAAAAAACAGGGCGAGTTAGAGGAAATTATTGAAGCCTGGGATGCTCACAACCTCGACCATTCACTAGATATAGCCGCCGATGCATTGCGACTGCCACCCTGGGACGCTGATGTAACTTCATTATCCGGTGGTGAAAAACGTCGCGTTGCTCTCTGTCGGCTATTACTGTCGCGTCCCGATATGTTATTACTGGATGAGCCCACCAACCACTTGGATGCAGAATCGGTGTTCTGGCTGGAAAAATTTCTTGAAGAGTTCTCCGGTACCGTAGTTGCGGTGACTCACGATCGCTATTTTCTCGACAATGTCGCCGGCTGGATTCTTGAGCTGGATCGCGGTCGGGGGATTCCCTACGAGGGCAATTACTCAAGCTGGCTAGACGCGAAAAGTAAGCGCCTAGAGACAGAGGCCAAACAAGAAGTTTCGCGCCAGCGTGCGATTAAACAGGAATTAGAATGGGTGCGACAGAATCCCAAGGGACGGCAAGCAAAGAATAAAGCCCGTCTGGCGCGCTTTGATGAGTTGAACTCGCAAGAATTCCAATCGCGCAATGAGACCAACGAGATTTATATTGCGCCGGGTGATCGCCTTGGCGATAAGGTTATTGAGCTCGATAAAGTGACCAAAGGCTTCGGTGACCGACTGTTAATTCATAATCTCTCCCTGTCCATACCCAAAGGCTCAGTGGTGGGTATTATCGGTGGCAATGGTGCGGGCAAGTCGACGTTATTCCGTATGATTGCCGGCACCGAGCAACCCGATAGTGGCACTATCAGCTTGGGAGAATCGGTCAAGGTTGCCTACGTAGAGCAGAGTAGAGATGCGCTTGATGATAAGCATAGCGTCTGGGAAGCGATATCCGGCGGCCATGATATCCTCAAAATCGGCAACTACGAGGTCTCCTCAAGGGCCTATGCAGGGCGTTTTAACTTTAAAGGCAATGATCAGCAAAAGCGTGTCGGTGAATTATCCGGTGGTGAGCGCGGCCGACTGCATTTGGCCAACACCCTCAAGCAGGGTGCCAACGTACTGCTACTCGACGAACCCTCAAATGATTTGGATATCGAAACCCTGCGCGCACTGGAAGAAGCAGTCCTTTCCTTTCCCGGTTGCGTACTAGTTATATCGCACGATCGTTGGTTTTTAGATCGTATTGCCACGCATATCTTGGCGTACGAAGATGACAGTGAGGTAGTGTTTTTCGAGGGTAACTACAGCGAGTATCACGACGACTTTATTGCCCGCAAAGGCGAGGATGCGCAACCCAAACGAGTGAAACACAAACGCCTTAAAACCCAGTAACAAAAGATAGGCAATAAAGGATCGGTAATAAAGGACAGGCTATGGCGAGTATATGGCACCAGACACCCAATATTGACCTGATTAACGGACAGATGAATCAGGGCACTATTGGTGAGCATTTGGATATCAATGTCACAGAAGTGGGCGATGACTTTATTAGGGGCACCATGCCTGCAGATCATCGCACTTTTCAACCCTACCGCGTGGTGCACGGCGGCGCCAATGTAGTTCTGGCAGAAAGTCTCGGTAGCATAGGCGGTGCCCATGTTATCGATATGACGAAATATAAATGCCTTGGCCAAGAAGTGAGCGCCACCCATCTACGCCCTGTATCTTCGGGACTGGTGGTCGGTACTGCCCGGCCAATCCATTTGGGTCGGCGCTCCCATGTGTGGGAAATTCGTCTGGAAAATGAGCAGGGCAAACTCACTTGCCTAGCCAAGCTAATCTTGGCTATTGTCCCAAATTAGCTAGCGCTACTAGTCTCCGCTTGCCACTGAAAAATATTCATTTCGATAAAGACAAAGGCCACCAGCCACATAAAGGCGTCCCAGAAATCTAGGAAGTCCCCTAACAGGCCCCAGTAGGCAGCGGCCGCAAATAAGATGCTGTAGAGCACCACCTTGATCACCTGACTAATACCAACAAATAGACCCTTATGGCGACCACGCAGCTGCAACCACACATCGGCCTCAAGAATCACCACCACCGCAATCCAAGTGATTGAGTTAATAACATCAACCCAGGCCAACCACTGAATAGCTGTCCAGTCATCAGCACTGCCCAGAAGTTGCTGACCATTTAGCCGGAAGAGATCCTGCTCTGCCAACAACAAACAACTCTGTGGATCCAACAGGGGGTATTCATCAATGGTCAGGATACGGCTAAAGCCTTGATCGAGCTGTGCACAGAGGTCGGTGATAACCACAGGAGAAATATCGTAGAGCGACAGCATTTTCGAGGCATAACCGTAAAACGAGTAAACGATAAAACCATAACAAAAGGTTCGAATAGCGATAAATGACAGTTGCACCTTAGGTTTGAGTAATGTCTTATCTTCCAGCACTGAGGTTTCTAACTCAAACATCAATAACAGTAATACCCAAGCCGCAGTATCTATGGTGGAGGCAAAGCCCTGAATGATATCAGCAATATCAATTCCTTGGCTGAAGGTCTGCGCTGTCGCCAGCGACTCTTCCTGAAAGAACAAAAAGACATTCAGCGTTAAAATAGCGTAAACAGCGTATTTAAAAGTGCGGAAAATAGACTGCGGATTGATGTGCCTGGCAAATACCATAGTAATTCCTAACTGGGTTTAATAATAACTAAAGGCTAGAGTACAAGCTGTGCCAATAACTGCTGCATCAATCTCTCTAGCCCTTGTTGGTCACTAAAATCAAAACGTTCGACGCCTGTGCTGGTGATATCCAATACGCCAAGCAATTGCCCATCACGCCATAGGGGTAGAACCAACTCAGATCTGGCCTGCATATCTCGTGCTTGATATCCCGGAAACTGCTCTACATCTGCCACATTAATGGCCTTGCGCATAAGTGCAGCCGTACCGCAGATAGCCTCTCCTAATGCGACTCTTGAGCTGACCGGTGCACCTTGAAAAGGCCCAAGCACCAACTGCTCATTCTCAAGTAGATAAAACCCTACCCAGCTGATATCAGGCAATTGTTGATGTATCAATGCAACGCAGTTCGATAGATTGGCAATGGTATCGGTCTCATTGTCTATCAACGCCTGTAATTGTTGAATCAATAAGCTGTAGTCTTGATCATCACCCGTTTCACCAACAGCACTCGAACCTGTGCTATCAGCTAAGCTCTCTCCCTGTGACAATCTCCTGTCATCAGTCGGCACGGGCATCGGCGAGAGATCTCATAGAGCGAATCCAATAATTGATCGTTAGATACTGCGCCGCCGACTCCGCTTCACTGCGAGTGGCATAATGGCCGAGCAAAATCACCGAGAAAGGCTTACCCTGAGAGATAATATCTCTAATCTCAACCGGCCCACTCAAGAGCATATTTTTTGCGGCCTGCTCAGCCTGTTGACGGTTGCGATACGCCCCCAGCTGCAGGCTGTAACCGGTGGTTGGGTAACTTGGCTTTGTATCAACCGCGGTTTTTGCCGCAGCCGTCTGTTTCTGTTGGGTTAGCTCTGCTACATCGGGCCCTTGCCTGTCCGCTGAAATCTCTGATGCTTGCTCAGTCTCTGCCTCGGCTACCGCAGTAGGCCCTACCACTGTAACAACCTGACCGTCCTTTAAAACTTTTTCTTCACAGTGCCAATTGCCCTCCGAGGCGATATCGCCGGAGCAATGCCAACCAATATATTCGCCGTTGGGACCCACTTTACTAGGCACCACTGACGATGAGCAGGCGCTCAGGGCAAAGAGTATAAATGTTGTAGTCAATAAATTATTGATCAAGGCAAAACCATCCACTAGTAGCATTATCGAACTATGTAACTGTGAGTTATTAAATCGTTATTTCAGTCGATATGTCCAGTATTTAACGCACAAGAAATATCAATGATACAAAATAAATCATCGGCATCGACATGACGGCCCATTAATACGACCACAGCAAACAGCATGGTTCGGTAGACAAAGCGCTGCGCAAAATGTGCGGCTTGATAGCTGTCAGCACCCCTATGGTGCTTAAGGAAAAAAAATGTCGTAAATTAGTGCATAAAAAAGACCAAGTGGCATAAATATTGCTCCCCATGTGCTATAAGGTAGTTTTCGCTAGCATTTTAGTGTTTTTATGCACGGTTATGGTGCGTTTGTGAAAGCTGATTATTTTTACGCACTTTTTTAGTGCTTTTTTACACAGGGGAACTCCATGTTAGCTAATAATAAGACCCTCTACCGAGGCGTTATTACAATTCTTTTAGCCACTTTATCCACCCAGGTTTTTGCCGATGAGTTAAACGGCGCCAACACTGCTTGGATTTTAACCTCAACAGCTCTAGTACTGTTTATGACTATTCCCGGACTTTCATTGTTCTACGGTGGTCTGGTACGTTCCAAAAACGCGCTGTCAGTACTAATGCAATGCTTTGCCATCACTTGCATGGCCTCGTTGATTTGGTTTGCCTTTGGCTACAGCCTCGCCTTTGGCGATGGCGGCTCAATGAACGCCTGGATTGGTAACTTGGATAACTTGCTTATGGGTAATATTGCCGAAGACTCAATGTCTGGCGATATTCCAGAGTCTGTTTTTGCCATGTTCCAAATGACCTTTGCTGTAATTACACCAGCACTGATTGTCGGTGCCTTTGCTGAGCGTATGCGTTTCAGCGCTATGTTGCTATTTAGTGCACTATGGCTAGTTGTTGTCTACGCGCCCATCACCCACTGGGTTTGGGGCGGTGGTTGGCTCGGTGAAATGGGTCTCCTGGACTTCGCAGGTGGTACTGTAGTACATATCACCGCCGGTGTTGGCGCACTGGTAGCGGCTCTGGTACTGGGCAATCGTAAAGGGTTCCCACAACAGGCTATGCCTCCTCACAATCTCACTATGTCCGTCACCGGCGCTGGTATGCTGTGGGTGGGTTGGTTCGGCTTCAATGCTGGCTCAGCGCTTGCTGCCAACGGCGATGCTGGCATGGCAATGCTGGTAACCCATATCTCTGCTGCAGCCGGCTCATTGGCTTGGATGATGATGGAATGGATTAAACATGGTAAGCCTTCAGTACTGGGTATTGTAACTGGTATGGTTGCGGGCCTAGGTACCATTACACCGGCTTCAGGCTTTGTTGGCCCCGGTGGCGCATTGATTATTGGTTTTAGCGCAGGTGTTATCTGCTACTACGCCACTCAAGCCATTAAACAGCGCTTTAAAATTGATGATTCTCTCGATGTATTCCCCGTTCACGGTGTTGGCGGTATGTTGGGCACATTGTTTGCTGGCATCTTTGCCTCAGATGCGTTGGGCGTATTCAGTGGTCAGGGTTACAATGAGGGCATGAATATGGCCAGTCAGGTCCAAGTACAGATTGTAGGTATTGCCTCAACCTTCATCTATACCGCAATTGTGACATTAGTACTATTGAAACTAGTCGATAAACTGTTAGTATTGCGTATCGATGATGAAGGTGAGACTAGAGGTTTAGATCTCACTGAGCATGATGAGAGGGGGTATGACCTATAATAATAAAACTAGGGGAATACAATAGAAATGTCCGAACGCTACTGCTGTACTAAGATGTAGCAGAGTGAAAAATAGGGACAATTAAAGCCGCTAACCTTGTTAGCGGCTTTTTATTTTCTGCTAGATACAGGATCTGCTACCACTGGCGCTTCTTAAACCAAACCAATTAACCAGCCTTATCAGCAGATCTAGCCCTATCCAGATAATTACACATCATTTCAGCACCATCGAGAATGCGTATCGAGTGACGTTGCATAAGATCAGCTGGAATCAAATAGATATGCTTATTCTGCACCGCGGAGATGCCGCTCCACTGTTGCCACCGGCCAAACCAATCAGGTTGATCCTCCTCGCTACCGCCGGCAATAATTACTTCAGGATCTGTAGCCACAATAGATTCAATATTGATATAAGGCACCAGCGGCACCGCATCAGCAAAAACATTGACGCCGCCACAAAGTCTAATCACATCGCTGACCATATGTTGCCCATTGAGGGTAATAAGCGGTTCGTGCCATATTTGATAAAAGGTTCTTACTAAGGGTTTATTCTCTTGCAGACTACGCAAACTGTGTAACCGCTGATTAAACTCGTCAATTCGCTGTTGCGCGGTTATCTCCTGACCACTGAGTTGACCAAAGCGACGAAATAGCGCGGGAATACGCTCAATTTCGCGCGTTTCTATCACAAAGACTGGAAAGCCCAACTTACGCAGCGGATCAATTATCTTATTGCCATTACCTGAGCGCCAGGCAATCACCAGATCCGGCTTTAATGACAGAATTAACTCATAGTTGGCCGCGGCATGATTATTGACCCGCTGAATTTTTTTGGCGGCCTCAGGATAGTTGCTGTATTCATCGGCGCCGACAATTTTTTCTCCTGCACCAATATGGAACAAAACCTCCGTAATATTGGGTGCGAGGCTGATGATACGCTGCGCCGGTTGCGCTAAAACAAGCTCATCGCCATTATCATCCACTAGCCTAATCTCAGCATTGGCATGTATTGGCAGCCCAACGGATAATAACAAGAATAAAAATACTGGCATTAGGTAATCACCAGCGGTCTATTTGTTTGCGG
>JASLVT010000003.1:2326-25002 GCA_030741175.1 Porticoccaceae bacterium | reverse complement strand
CCACTTGGGTTGTTTCTAAACCTAGGCCCGCCGTATTGGCTTTGCGACCAGTAGCATACAACACTAATCCGGCATCAAGAGTTGATCCGGCAGTTAGAGATAGGGTTAATTGCTCCTCGACTTTACTGATTTTAGTAATCTCGCTATTGAGATGTATATGCACCCCTTTAGCGATCATGCCTTCGGTTATCTTATCACTCATTTCAGTATCGAAAGACTTGAGTAGCTTTGCACCACGGTACACAAGATGCGTCTCCACACCTAGGCCATTTAAAATGCCGGCAAACTCCACCGCTATATAGCCACCGCCAACCACCACAGCTTTGCTCGGCAATTGCTCAAGGTAAAACATTTCATTGGAGCTTAGAGCATACTCACTGCCGGGAAAATCAGGAATATAGGGCCATCCGCCCGTGGCAATTAAAATAGTGTTGGCGGTATAAGTCTGGCCGTTGACTAACACCTGATGGGGGCCAGCTATAGTTGCACGGGCCTCAAATAAATCAGCCCCACTATTATCAATCAGGTTGTTGTAAATACCATTGAGACGGTTGATTTCCGCCGTTTTATTATCTCTTAAAGTGTCCCAGTCAAGTATCGGTTGCTGAGGCATACTCCAGCCAAATCCTGCACTTGCATGAAATAATTCTGGGAACTGCGAAGCGTAGACAAAGAGTTTCTTCGGCACACAGCCGACATTGACACAGGTGCCTCCCAGATAGCGCTCTTCAGCGACCGCCACCTTTTTGCCCTGCGATGCCGCCATACGCGCCGCACGGACACCACCTGAGCCAGCACCTATGACAAAAAGGTCGTAATCAAATTCAGTTATCATTTCAACGACTCCAAAATTTTCTTATTTTATTCAGACCAATAAAGCCGTCGCGGATTATCCACCAATAGCTTGCGCTGCAGTTCTTCTGTCGGCGCAATGCGGGGAATCATATTCACTAAATGCCCATCATCAGGCATATGAGACTTCATATTGGGGTGCGGCCAGTCGGTACCCCACAATACTCGGTCAGGGAAGAGCTCCACCAATCGCGCGGCAAAGGGAACAAAATCACTGTAGTCTGGCGGACCCTGGGTACTTAGACGTTCAGGGCAGGTCACCTTAGTCCAACAGTTTTCATTGTCATGGAGCAATTTTATAAATAGCTCAAATTCTTCACCATCGATGGGTTTGCTACAATCGGGGCGGCCCATATGATCCACTACAACAATAGTTTTTAATGACGCAAAGAAATCATAATATTCCGCAAGATCTGGTGCTTCAAAATACACAACAATATGCCAACCGAGCTTGGCAATCCGCTCGGCCACAGACTGTAATACCTCTGGTGGCACGGGGTTAACTAAACGTTTAACAAAATTGAAGCGTACTCCACGCACACCGGCTTCGTGCATTTCAAGCAATTCAGCATCGGAGATGTCCGCTGACACCACGGCAACACCGCGAGCCTTTCCTTGAGAATGAATCAGTGCATCGACCATGGCACTATTATCAGTGCCATGACAACTTGCTTGCACGATGACATTGCGTTCAAATCCAAGATAGTCGCGCAAATCGAACAACTGCTGTTTTGACGCATCACAAGGCGTGTATTTTCTTGCGGCTGAATAGGGAAACCTATCACCAGGCCCGAAAACATGGCAGTGCGCATCGACCGCACCCGAAGGTGGTGTGAAAGAAGGCTTGCAGGGATTGGGGTGAAAGTCCAGCCAGTCAGTATCTTTCTGAAATTTACTCATTATCCAAACACCTATTACTTGCCACGGGCCTTAAGTGATGCATCCAATCGTGGATATACCCGCCGAGCATTCAATTCAAAGACCTTATGTTTATCCGATGCAGGAATATCGAGAGCATCAATATAACGCTTGGTATCATCAAAATACTGGCCAGTTTGCGGATCAATACCACGCACCGCACCCACCATCTCGGAACCAAATAAAATATTATCAATATCAATCACCTCAAATAACAGATCGATTCCGGGTTGATGATAAACACAGGTATCAAAAAATACATTTTTCATCACATGCTGATCAAGCGGCGGCTTTTTAAGCATATCGGCCAATCCGCGATAACGCCCCCAGTGATAGGGCACCGCACCACCTCCATGTGGGATAATAAATCGTAAATCTGGGAAATCTGAAAAGAGATCGCCCTGTAAAAATTGCATAAAGGCAGTGGTATCAGCATTAATATAATGTGCCCCAGTCGCGTGAAAACAGGCATTACATGAGCCAGAGACATGGACCATGGCTGGCACATCGAGCTCAACCATTTTTTCAAAAAAAGGATACCAGTGTCGGTCCGTTAATGGCGGCGCGGTCCAATGTCCTCCAGATGGATCCGGATTAAGATTACAACCAATAAAGCCCAATTCCGTCACGCATCGCTCTAGCTCAGCAATAGAATTCTCCACTGGCACACCGGGCGACTGTGGTAATTGGCATACGCCAATAAACTGTTCAGGAAATAATTCAACCACTCTTTTGATCAGATTATTACAGGCAACTGTCCACGCCTGAGACACCTGCTCATCCCCAACATGGTGCGCCATGGTAGAAGCGCGCGGTGAGAAAATGGTCATATCTGCACCACGCTCTCTAAGCAACTTTAATTGATTTAATTCGATGCTTTCTCTGATCTGGTCATCGCTAATCACCGCACTTTGCGGTTCGGGTAGCGACGGATCTTGTAGCCGCGCTATTTGCGCGGCACGATAATCCTGATGGGGATCTGGTGCCGTTGTATAATGGCCGTGACAGTCGATAATCATTTCCCTTGCTCCTTTTTCTGCGCAATCAATTACTGCTCTAGCGAGTCGAGATAGACCAGCCCATGTTCCTCTAACCGAGGTCGCATATCATAGATATCTAACCCCAATACACCACTCGCTAACTGCTCTCGCTTGGCTACCTCTCGTGCTTCCCGCTGGCGAGACTCCTCTAGTACCTGCTCAGCCTCGGCGCGTGCAACCACCACCACACCATCATCATCAGCCACTACAATATCCCCCGGATTGATCAGCTGTCCGGCACAGATAATGGGTACATTCACGCTTCCAAGGGTATTTTTTACCGTACCTTTGGCATTTACCGCTCGCGACCACACAGGAAAATCCATCTCCTTGAGATCTCGAATATCGCGTACCCCTGCATCAATAATTAACCCTTTCACGCCGCGCGCCTGTGCCGACGTTGCTAATAAATCACCAAACATGCCATCGGTATTATCTGTAGTACAGGCAACTACCAGCACATCACCTTCTTGGCATAGTTCAATCGCCACGTGCAACATCCAATTATCGCCGGGTTGTGCCAGCACCGTGACTGCAGATCCCCCAATACGTGCATCGCTATATATAGGCCGCATATAAGGCTTTAACAAACCAATACGACCCTGCGATTCATGCACAGTGGCCACGCCCATTTCGCCGAGGTTGTCTACGGTGACTCTATCTGCGCGTGCGATATTGCGTACTGCTACAGTTTTCATCTATTTTCTCCTTTACCAACCAAAACAAGCTTGGCCATAAGTTAAATCGTGCTAAAAGTCGTCTCCGGCACGTACAATTCGCCGCGACTTAATAAGCGCGCGGTACGCAATAATCCGGCCTTTAATACTCGTGGTGGGTCAGATTGCTCATCGATCTCAAGACTGACCGAAAACTCTCCGGAAGGATGTTCTACTGATAACGTGCTACTCGTTACAGTGGGCAACTGCGCAATACCCTCAGCAACAGTGCCCGGAATAATCGCAGCGGTTGCCGCCGATACGGCACCCAAAACACCAATGGCCGAATGGCACTTGTAGGGAATAAAGGTGCGCGTATTAAAAATACCGCCGTTAAGGGCAGGCGAAATCATGCAGATCTTGGGTACTGCAGCGCCATCAACATCACCTAAATTCATCTTTGGCCCAATCTGCAGGCGAATGGATTGAATTTTGTCCTTGAGACATTGATTGGCATTTAACTCAGCCGGTGATTCATCGCCAGTGATACCCATATCTTTAGCGCGTATGACTACTACCGGCATGCCGTTATCGATGCAGGTTAGTTCAATGCCATCGACAATATCAATGCGATTGCCCGTTGGTAGTAGGCTTCCGCATACCGCTCCGGCAATATTGAGGTAATTACAAGTAATCGGTGCCGAACTACCAGGCACACCATCAATACAAGCATCGCCCTCATATTTAACTTTTTTATCAGGTGTTTGCACCATCAACTCACATTGACTGCCACTATTTAGCATATTGACTCTGACTTTGGTGATGCCATTGCAAGGTTCAATTAGACCAGCCTCAATGGCGAATGGAGCAACACCGGCTAAGATATTTCCACAGTTAGGTGTTGTATCGACACGACCTTCACCGACAACAATTTGAGCAAAAAGATAATCAACATCAGCTTCCTCAGACTCGGAAAGGCTTACAATACCGACCTTACTGGTCAATGGATCCGCACCACCCAGGCCATCTATTTGCCGATCATCGGCGCCCATCACCCGCACCAGCAATCTATCTCTCAATATAGGATCAGAAGGTAAATCCTTCGCGCAAAAATAGACGCCTTTGGAGCTACCTCCCCTAATTTGCATGTAGGGAATTGCGCGTTGCATTATTGGCACCAGAGGCAATGATGCAAAGGAAGTTGGCATTTAATCTCAATCATTGACGCACCCACATCAACGTTATCCCATCGCGAAACGCAAACCGCTCCATATGCCGAGCGACCACATCCTCCATTTTGGCCAATGCCTCTTCAGTCTCCGCCTCAACCTTAAACGTCAATTGGTCATCTTGAGATACCAGCCTGCAATCACCAAAAGGAAAATCCACATAACCGCTGACATCATCGAATTCGGTCGGCAACTTATGCGCAAAGTGTCGACAAAATTTCTTCAGATAGGCGGTTGCCTTTGCGGTATTAAAACTAGATTGGGCGGTTAGCATGCAAGATCCTTTATCAACCACTATAGGGCTAAACTACAACAGGCAAAGCTTAACTGGGCGAGAAAAGAACTGGCCAACAAAAAAGGTTTTAAAATGCATGAAAATTATTAATTTTTTATATTTTTCTCATCCATATTGGTTTAATCTTTACATCTAATACATAATCTTTTAGGCAGTTTTTTCTATAGAACAATTAAATCCAATAATATTTTAAACATTTAATATACTTTTCTCATGCTACAAATAAGCTCTCAATTGAGTGGTAATAAATTTATGAATGTAGAGCAATTAAAAATTCCTGAACTGAGCCTAAGATACCTGAAAGCGGCGAAATACGTTGCTGAGCTTCGCAGCGTGACAAGAGCGGGTGAACAATTAAATCGTTCACAGACAGCTATTTCTAAAGCCATTATCGAACTAGAAAAACAGTTTGATACACCTTTATTTGACCGAACAACATCCGGCGTTTCTGCCACCGTTTACGGTGAGGCACTCAATCATCGCGTCGCTATGGCGATGGCAGAATTTGAAACGGCGGGTAGTATTTATGATCAGTTTAAAAAATCCAGAAGAGATTTCCGTAGCAATCCACTTTTTTCCATGGAAATTAGTTACAAACGCTTAGCCGCACTGATCGCACTGTATGAAACATGCGACTATACTGGTGCCGCGCAACTATTGGATATCACCAGCGCTGCGGTATACAACTCCATAAGAGAAGTCGAGAATCTGCTAGACCTGTCATTATTTGGCAAAGATCCATCCGGCGTTCACCCAACACCCTATTGCAAAATATTGGTACGCCATACCAAATTAGCATTCTCGCAAATACGCCATATTGTTGATGACATCGCTAGCTTAAACGGTATTACCTGTGGCCAGGTGGCTGTGGGCACACTACCCTATTCAAGAACAATACTGACGCCAAGGGCAATTAATCAGTTACTTGCAGAGCATCCACAACTGGATATCTCTACTATAGAAGGGCCATACAACTCATTGGTTGCCAGTCTACGCAGTGGAGAAATAGATTTAATTATTGGCGCCATCAGACCCAAAGAGAGTGCACCGCATCTCAAAACCGAAACGCTATTTGACGATAAACTAGCGATTCTCGCGCGCAGTGATCACCCTCTAACCAAAAAAAATAAACTCGATCATAAAGCTCTGGAAACGATGCAATGGGTGCTACCACCAACGGGCACACCAACTAGACAATTGTTTGATCAATACTGCGAACAACGGGGATTAAGTCTGTCGCCGCATGCCATCGAGACTAGCTCTGCTTCCATGGTTCGAGGCCTATTGCTTGAAAGTGATCGCGTAGCTCTATTGTCTGAGCACCAAATTTATTACGACAAAAAGCTAGGGGCGCTCACCGCCTTAGCTATAGACCTGCAGGATACCTATCGACCCATAGGAATCACCCTGCTAACCCATATCCGACCATCTCCAGCCACTCAATTATTTCTGAATAATCTGCGCTCGGTCGCTAAAACACTGCCTATTGATATAAACCACGCGCGATAAGTTAGGCGTTAGCCACCAGAGAACGCTCGAGCCGATCTAGTGTTTTCATTGCCGCTAGGCATTGTTGCACGCTGGCATTGGGTTCCCTACCTTCAGCAATAGCTGCAAAAAATTCGCGATCAGCTAATTCCACACCATCTGTCGAGATAGCAACCTGAGACAAATCGATGGGTTGGTCATAGCCATCAAACAGGTCATCATATCGGGCTATATAGGTGCCATTATCACAGATATAACGGAAGTAAGTGCCCAGCGGCCCCTCATTATTAAATGATAATGATAGAGTACAAATAGCACCTGTTGTGGCCTTCATACCGATGGACATATCCATGGCAATACCCATGTCTTGATGTTTCGGTCCCTGCAAGGCAAAGACTTCAGTCGCCGGCCCACCCGTCTGATATTGAAAGAGATCAACCGTGTGACATGCGTGGTGCCACAATAAATGATCAGTCCAACTGCGTGGCTGACCCAACGCATTAATATTCTCACGCCGAAAAAAATACGTCTGTACATCTAGCTGTTGCAGCCTGAGCTCACCAGATTTAATACGCTGATAAATCCATTGATGTGAAGGATTAAAGCGCCGCACATGATCGACCATAGCAACTAAACCCGTGTCTTGCTGTATCCTTACCAACTCTTCGGAATCTGCTAAGTTATCGGCCATAGGAATCTCAATCAGCACGTGCTTACCGGCTTGCATAACCTGAATGGCCTGAGATGCATGCATTCCTGTGGGCGTTGCCAAAATCGCAGCTTCTATACCAGGCTGGCACAGCGCCTCAGACAGATCCGTAGTCCAGAAGGGTATATTGCGCTTTTGGGCCACTGCCTCAGTGCTATTGGCCACACCTCCACAGATCGCACCCACCTCAACACCCTCAATGCGTGCGATAGCATCCAAATGTTTATTGGCGAAGGCGCCTTCGCCGACCATACAAATTTTCATAAACTCTCAGGCCTTTATTAAACGAGAAAACACTGCTACCCAAAAGAATATTAATATTTATGGGCACTGACACTCTATTTGATCATATTGCAAACATCCATTTATCGAACCTGTATTTCATCGAAATTCGTCTAGTTCTCATGCATATCCATATTTTTTTGATGACCCTCTCAACCTATTATTTATGGCATTATCTTGTCATCAACAGGCCAGTAAATCCTGAGGAAAACAGATGCCCTATTGCACAGATATCAGTCTCGATACCAATGACGGCCATAGGTTATCCGCCTATGTAGCTTCACCTGATCAACCCGCAGTCGGTGGCATCATTTTATTACATGAAATATTTGGCGTAACAGCACAGATGCAAGAGTTGGCCGAGCACTTTGCTACACTCGGCTACAAAACCATAGTGCCTTCATTGTTTGATCGCATTGAGCGCAACACCTGCCTTGATTATGACCAAATTGAGCGCGGTAAAGCCCTTGCAGACGCCTGCAATCAACAGCATCTTCTACTCGACTTGCAGGCCGCTATTGATGCCTTGGATAGCGATAACACAGCACTGGTCGGTTATTGTTGGGGTGGTGGCATTGCCTACTTTGCCGCCTGCCATCTGCAGGTCAATGCCGGTGCGGCCTTTTATGGTACGCGGCTACAAAATTATTTACATCAGCAACCCAACTGTCCTTTTCAGTTTCATTTTGGCGCGCAAGACAATGCTATAAGCTCAGAGGTTATAGCGCAGGTGCGCACAGCAAATGCTGATAGTGATATCCATATTTATCAACAGGCCGGCCATGCCTTTGCCAATCATGCTCGATCCAGTTTTCATGCCTCTAGCACTGCATTAGCAGAGCAACGGTTACTTAGTTTTCTCAGCTGTGCTAATACCTAGGCTGAAGAGTAAAGCACAGCCTAATTTAACGCTATTCTAGTAGCGCCATAATTTTTGGCCATGCCTCGGCACCAGCGCTATCCATAAGCGCCAGATATTGAGGATTAAACCAGTCCGCTAACCCCTGCTGGTACCCGGATGTTAATTTGATCTGCTCGTACCAGCGTTTAAAGTGCGGCCTATCTTGCCACATACCTTGCAGATGCAAATGGTCAAGACGAGTTGCGTAAGGCGCCAAAGCAATATCAGCCAAACTCATATTATCGCTACCAATCCACTCTCGCTGGGCTAATTCTGTGTCCAACCCCGCCAACAAATAATCAAATGCATGGACTGCTCTAATAAAGCGTGGCGACTCAATACCCTCCGCCATCACTTGAGTTTGCACATCACGCATATAGGCATCTGGGATTGCCTCGAGGTGCCGGTTAATACGTTGGCGATCACCGTCATAAACATCAAGCAACTGCAGCCGAAAAGCGATACCAAAACTCAATGCGGCAACCTCTAAATGAAGTCCATCATCTAGCTTTTTCATCCACCAGCGAACGGCCGCACGCTCAAGTGGCGTATCGGGCATTAAGGCTGGTTGAGGAAATGACTCATTCAGATAATCGACAATAATATTGGATTCAACCAAAATATTGCCATCATGATCCAACGCGGGTACTAGCCCCTTTGGATTAATTTTCAAATAGGCTGGTCGCTGTTGATCACCTCGACGCAGATTGAGCTCTTCGCTATGCCATTGCAGTTTTTTTTCAGCTAGCACAAAACGTACTTTCTGTGCACAAGAAGACATATCGTTGTGATATAACTTCAACATGATTCACCCCCTAAAAAAATCATTGTGTAACTTCATCGCTGGCCATGGATATCACTCACTGATACTTTTCTTTGCCGCGCAACGCAGACATAACAGTACCAACTACTACATATACCAGTGAAATCATAATCGCAGCACTAATAGTTGTTTCCAATGCGCTGTAATGCTGAGGAATAATTTGCTTATCTCCCAGATGAGTATTAATCAATAAATTCACTACACTCATACCGATAACGTTTCCCATCACGCGGGCTAAGTTCATCGTCGCTGTAGCAACTCCAAGATCTTTATTGTTCACGGCACTGAGGACCGCATTATTATTGGGGCTGGTAAATAGACCCATACCAATGCCAATCAGAAAGAATGAGCTACCGATATAGAATGGTGTTGTGGTCATATCCAACTGCGCCAGCATTAAAAAACCGCTAGCAACAACAAGGCAACCTAGCGTGGCTATTTTACGCGGCTGAATACTGTCTGACAGGCGACCAGATAACGGCGCTAAGATGGCCATTGCGACGCCTTGCATCAATATTATCTTGCCTGTATCTGAGGGACTCAATTGGTGGATATATTGCAAATAAAGGCTCAACAAGAAAACTAGTGGATAGAGGCTCGCATACATAAAAAATGCCGCAGCCAATGAACAGGAATACAGGCGACTTTGCGTAAACATTTGCCAGCGAATTAATGGCTGGTCAATAGTTGACTGATGCCATATAAACAACGCCATCAACATCAGTGACGCCAACAACATCAGTACATAGTTCCATTGTGGCAATTCAGTAAGAGCGATAACGAAGACTGTAGTGCCTGTGCCAAAGATTACTGCACCCTGCCAGTCGAAAGGAACCTGCCGTTCTTTGCGCCAATCGCCTTTAACGAAAATAGCAATCAGTGTCACCAAAATCAGTGCAATTGGTGCTGGCATCGCGAAGACCCAGCGCCAACCGAGCAACTCGGTAACGATACCTCCTAGTACTGGAGCAATGGTGAGTCCAATATAAATGCAAGCTGAATTGATACCGATTGCCATACCTCGCTTGTTGGCCGGATAGACGGAGGTAATCATGGCAACGCCCGTTCCCAAGGTCATCGCTGATGCGCCACCCTGAACAAAACGACAAAACAGTATACCCTCAATAGTTGTCGCCATCGCCGCACCTGATGACGCCATTGCAGTGACAATCAGCCCGCTCATATAGACCCGCTTGCGCCCAATGTTGTCAGCTAATTTGCCAAAAGGCAGCATTAACGCGACATTGCTCACCAGAAATATCGTTGGCAACCAACTAATCAAGCTAGCATCAGCTCGCAACTCAGCGGCCATAACAGGCATGGCGATATTCACAGATGACATTGTCAGAGGAGACATCATAGAGCCAGCACAGACAACTAGCAGCACGACGTTCTGAGTAAACCTATCTTTTTCAATGAGCAACTTTATATCTCTGGACTAGCGTAATATGGACATGAGGATATGGTTTAGCCAAGATTGTCTACGCAAGGTAAAGATACTCAATTGCCGACTCAACCATTCTCCAAAATGATTAAACCGGCAGCGGTATTAGAGGCGGGCACATGATAGTGTCGATAAATTTCTCTAGCATCTTCGTCCATTGCGCCTAGCATTATCAACCACATAACTAACTCTGCTCCCTCGGAGCCTGATTCGCGCATATATTCGGTATGGCCTATATTGATCAGACGTTGGCGGTCGGCGGTCAGATCATTTAGAAAGGCAGTATCGAAGGGTTCATTGACTAGTCCTGCGCGCTCACCTTGCAATTGATGGGACATACCACCTGTACCCCATATCGCCACCTTTATATCCTTATCAAAGGATTCCACTGCTTTGCGAATGGCTTTGCCCAATGCATAACAGCGGCTTCCTCGAGGCTGTGGATACTGAATAACATTCACCGCCAAAGGAATAACCTTACAGGGCCAAGCCTCAGGTTCACCACACATGATTGATAAAGGCACTGTTAAACCATGATCGACCGGCATCTCATTCGCCATAGTCATATCAAATTCATCCATAATCAGTGACTCACAAATATGCCACGCTAACTCTGGGTGCCCTTCAACTACCGGCACCTGCCGCGGACCATAACCTTCATCGGCCGGCTGAAATTGTCCCGCTACACCCATAGCAAAGGTTGGAATCAATTCCAGAGAAAATGCAGATGCATGATCGTTGTAAACAATAATCACCACATCGGGTTTTTCCCTCCGCATCCATTCTCTCGCCGGCTCATAACCATCAAAAAGTGGCTTCCAGTAAGGTTCTTGAGTCTTTTTATGATCGACTGCCGCACCGATTCCCGGCACATGTGAGGTACCAACACCTGCAAATAATTTAGCCATTGGACTTCACCTCGGAGGTGTAGCGGTTCCCCTCGGCCGGGCGGCCTCCTGCAATCATCATATCCATAAATTCCTGCTCTGTTACGCCGGACATGGCAGCGCCGACATATTGCATACTTCTGCGATCAAAAATAGCCAACTTAAAGGTATAGTAAATATTGCCCCCCAGTCTCAACAAGGCCAGCCAATCGCGGGTTAATACCGCTTGACGTTGCTCTGGTGTCAGAGGGAAGCCATCAAGATAAGCCGACTCATCTTCTCGAAACTTGTCACGGTTGTCCGGGTTATTCAATGACATACAAAACATATTGAGCTCATAGCCTTGCATGGAGTGATGCGGGTCAAATACGTAGGTTCCCGGAATATCACTGTAATCTCGATCTTGCCTCATTATTGCGACTCCAATGCATAGTCGTGATGGTCAAAAAATAAATGACAGCTTCAGTCAACACTCAAGCAATCAATTACATTCAGATAATGTATGGATTATTAATATGGACTGACGGCGATTCTTAATCGCCGTCTAAGTCGATAACTGGATGTTACTCCTCTTCCGGATATTGTCCCAATGATAAAAACAAAACTATCGATAAAAGCAGTAAACCCACTGAAATCATTAGTACTGTTTCGTACCCTTGAAACACCTGTGCTGCCATACCAAAAATCGGTGGCGCCAGACCTGCTCCGACAGTAAAGAAGGCGATAATCACACCAAAAACAGCAGGGTAATGGGCAGGCCCAAAATATTTACTGGTCAAATAGGCCAACAAATCTAGCTCGGCTCCCGCCGCCAGACCGATCATCACTGCAACCACCAAAGCCGAGAACAAGGTCACTTGAGTCATAATCAAAACCAATAGTCCAAGCGTGGCAACAAGGAAAAAACATGCTGCAACACCGGGCGCCCAAAAACGATCAACCAACGCACCCACCATCAGTCGACCTAAGATCACCGTCAGCCCCATCACTGCGGCAATTTGCGCAATTGAACTACGCTCGAAACCTTGCTCGGTCATAATACGTTCAAAGTTTGATAGCCAACCTGCTACAACAATAACCGTCAGAAATAAAACTACCCCTAAAATCCAGAATTGTTTGGTGCGAACTGCCTCAGGGGTAGTCAAACCCCAAGTCTTTACTTGATTGCCTGTCTCTTGCGTTTCGGCCACCATGCTAGCTTCGGGTTTTTCTTTAAACAAAGCCAGTACGATAGGAAGGGATATACACAACGCGCCCAAGCCAATGCCGCGATAAGCTACTCGCCACCCATGATTAGCAATAAGAAATTCTACGATCGGCGGTAGCAAGAAAGCACCCAATCCAGTGCCCGCCATGGTAATGCCGATAGCCTTACCGCGGTGTTTAGTAAACCAGTTATTGAGTACGCCGGTCCATATAATCGGCAGTGACCCAGCACCGAGAATAGCCACCAGTGCCCAGCTCAGATACCAGAGCATTAACGAACCATTATTTAATGACAGTACAACATAGGCTAACGAATGACCTATTAAACCAATAATGCCAACGGTACGAAGTCCAACCTTCTGTGCAATAAAGCCGATAAGGGGCCCAGTTAGAAGTCCAGAGCACATCAGAACAGTATAACTAAGGAAAAATTGCGGTGCGCTCCAACCAAATTCACTGGTAACTGGCCCGACAAAAAAACCCTGTGTGTAGTTTGTTAATGTGAATATGCCACACATTGTGCCAATCGTTGCCGCCAATAATGACTTCCAACCGTACGTAAACTCGCTCACAATTTAATCCCCTTCCGCTAGTGGGAAAACTCCCTAATCATGTAGTTTTCCTATCAATATACAATACTATATTCGATAGATATTCAGCTGATAATGCACACCGTATGAGACATATTGTTCGCAAAACGCGTCCTATAGACCCCAGCCGGCAAGTTCAGGATGCGACACTGTCCACAGTACCCAATTAACTGAACTCCAATGGATTCAATCTAATACGCATTATTCCGTTGGCTTTTCCCCTACCGGCCTCACAGTAAACGGGCCCTCAGGCAAAATAACATTATTATCATCTACATACTCATCCCACAATCGCAATAAATTACTAAACATCTGAGGTTGCGCCGCTGCAAGATCAGTTTGCTCTGAGGGGTCTGTGTTCACGTTATAGAGCTGCCAGTCGACTATTTCATTGGGTTTTCCAGAGCTAACCAACTTAAAGTCATGGGCCACAATACCCCGTTTTCTCCATACCTCGAAACCAACAGCGTCACTAGAAGTCCGCACGTTATCAACGGCACCAGTCAACAGCGCCACAAGACTTTTTCCAGATACATTTTTTATTTCAGCTCCCGCCAATTCGGCAAAGGTTGGGAACCAATCGGTGCTATGAGTGACGGCACGACTCAATTGACCTTGGGCGATTTTATCAGGCCAATAGACAATGGCTGGTGATCGAATACCGCCTTCATAGGTTGTTCCTTTATAGCGGCTGAAAGGGGTATTGCTGACATGCGCCCACTCAGATCCATAGAACACGAATGACCCCTCACGACCCGTATTTTCAGGCGAATTGTCAAAGTTAGCTGCGAACTTGCCAATCGGCGGAGGTGCACTACTGAGATCCCAATGTTCAGCGCCATTGTCAGAGATAAACACGATAATGCTGTTGTCTAGCTGCCCTATCTCTCGGAGATAACTCAGAATACGCCCAATACTCGCATCCATGTAATCAACCATGGCGGCATAGATTTCCATATTACGCGCATGAAAAACCTGCTCGTCATCACTGAGTTGCTGCCAGGGTTTAACATAGCTCGGTCGCGTTGGCGCCTTGATTGACGAAGGGAAAAGACCGCGTTTTTGTTGCTCGGCAAATCGACGTTCGCGCACCGCGTCATAACCTATATCGTAAGCACCGCGATACTTATCAATCACCGCATCGGGCGCCTGCAATGGCCAATGGGGCGCGGTATAGGCTAAATAAGCAAAAAATGGCTTGTTGTCATGTCGGCCACTATCAATCTGTTCAATTAACCGATCTGTGTAAAAAGTAGTTGAATAAAAGTCTTTCGGTAATGCTTTTACCAAACGTCCATCGTCGCGATATAGCAAAGGATGTCGATGTTCATCGCCACCCGCCATATCTGCAAAGTGACTACCGCCACCATAGAGCAAGGCAAAGGATTTATCGAACCCCCTGTTTCGGGGAGACTGATCTGGATGCATACCTAGATGCCATTTGCCTGACATATAGGTGTGGTAGCCGGCGGCATTGAGCACCTCGGCAATGGTGTCAACATTGTTACTAAGGTAACCTTCATAGCCAGGCTGTCCCATTTGATTATCTGCTACGGTCTCAGCCATATTGCCAAGTCCGGCAATATGGCTGTCCATACCACTCATTATCATCGCCCGAGTAACAGAGCAGGTTGGACCACTGTAAAACTGAGTAAATGACATTCCTTCAGCGGCTAGCTTATCTAAAGTGGGCGTGGATATTTCACTGCCAAAAGGTCCTATATCTGAGTAACCAAGATCATCGGCAACAATCAATAAAATATTGGGTCGGGATTGGGTGTCTTGGCTATCATTCGATGCCGAGCTTTGCTCAGCGTCTTGACTACAGCCACTCAATAATAAAACCAACAACAATATTCGCCACATAACAATATCCAAGTCTTTCAAAATATTTACCATGCCACAGCAATCAAGTCACATAGCCATCAACAAAATAGTACGTAACTCAACTAACAATTATCACATCACAAACCGACGCCACCAGTCATTTAAGTTGCGCTAATTTTATTACTGTGCTGACGATAATTCTTTGGCTTTTTTGCGCAATAATATCGCGCTACTAAGATAATAGTTTCTTGCCGTGGTAGTCAGATTATTTTTAGCCAGTGCTGTTAATGCATCTGCTTTGTATAGCAATGCCGATTTATTTTTTGGGTCGAGCGTTATAAGATAATCACTCAATTGAGCGGCCCACTGATAATCTTTCTCTTTAATGGCCGTAGCAATTAAGTCATCTAACTTGTCCTTCCCACCTGCCATCTTTGCAACACGCTCTGCTTCCTCCATATCTCTGAGTGGGAATAGATTGGTGGCATTGCCATCAAACCATCCTAAATAGCCGCTAAAGATAGCGCGAACGGCCCATTCTGGATTGCCGTAATAAGGACGCAGATAATCCAGCGTTTGATATTTCTCTGGTAACACCACATAGTCAACCAATTGATTAGGCGTCAGTCCTTTATTAATGCCCTCAACAGTTTTATCAAACAGGAAGCGAATGGCATCCCGATAGTTACCCAGAACTTCACCGACCTGTTTCTCACCTATTATTGGGCGCGTATGACCGGCAACTACTGCGACGGCACGCTCCTGTACTAATTGATCAACAACATTGGCCCAGGCTCTAATATCGCGATAGGGCGTGCCCCGCAATGCATATAAATTTGGCCATGACTTGTAGAAATTGTCGCCTGCGAACACCACGCGCTCATCAGGTAACCAGATATATAGACTATCAGCTGTTTCGCCGGTAGCGCTGACCAATTCGATATTAATACCAGCTAAGGTAAGCTGGCGACGCTCTGAACTAAAGATATGTGTTGGCGCAACTATATCGGAGGCACCGAAAATACCGCCTTTGCGTTGAGGCCAAAATGCCTTGGCAATCCCGTTATTAATACGTTGCTCAGGTGACAAGATAAATCCGGCCTGTTTTTTACCGCGAGTTTTTTGAATAACAATGCCTGCAGACTCTAAGGCGCTCTGTTCATGAGGAAAGCCCTCGCGTGCCCACACTTGCACATCAGCCGAATCCATAAAGGCAGAGGCGCCATGGGTATGATCAGGATGACCATGGGTAAAGATAATCGCCACAACAGGCTTATCAACAATACGGCGAAAGTCCGCACGAATTTCTTGGCTAGTGCCAACATCCAATCCGGCATCAACAATCACAATACCCTCATCGCCTACTATCATACTGACGGGAGATACCGCGTAGCCAACCGCTGTATAAACACTTGGCGACACCTTGATGATATCTTTTTTGAATTCTGCATTGCGGCTGACAAGTAGACGCGCGGGATCGGTGTCCATTGCCGAGACAGTACCCACTGTTAACACAGCGGCTACCATGGCTGATACCAAAATTGAAAGGCCTGTAAATTTATACATGATGCAAACTCTTAACACAGAAACAGATTTTAAGACTACAGAATCTCCCTAGGCCTTTGCAATCCTAGGAAGATTCTGTCGGGAGAGTAAAAACTTAAAAGTCTATTGCAATCGACGCACCAAATGTTCGAGTAGATGCGCTAGTTACACGACATAAAGCATTCATATGCATAGCGGTCTTGGCATTTACTGTATTACCCAGTATGGCGTTACCGTCATTTACTAAGACGCCACCACAAAAGTTCTCATCGGATAGGTTCTTACCATAGAGTGATAGATTGTATTGCTGCGCCTCACCGAATCGATAACTAAGACTCGCATTGAGCAATGTGTAGGCATCAACGCTTAGCTGATCTACTACCTGGTTATTACCATTGGTTGCCGTGGCTTTCACCTGTTCACCGGTATGAGCAACGTTGCCAGTAAGAGTCAACAAGTTACCATTTTCAAGCTGAAATTCCTGCGAAGCCAATAAGTTAAACGAAAAACTCGGTGAGCTAGCTAATTCAGCACCGGCAAAAAAGTTTTTACTATCACCAGCATCAATCACTTCAGTATCTAGCAACGAAAGTCCAGCCTGTAAATATAAGCCGTTATCTCCACCATACTTAACATTGAGATCAAGCCCCTTTATCTCTGACTCCAGAGCATTATCAAGAGTGGGAACGCCTTTGGCGGTTACGAATTGCTGTAAATTTTCGTAATCGTATAAGAACACTGCCGCATCCAACTGGACTCGTGAATCGAGGAAATCGCCCTTATACCCAATTTCCCACGCATCTAACGATTCTGGCTCCAGCCGCGTCTCTTCCAGACCGCTGATCACATTTTTAAGAGGTACCAAGGCATATACAGGGCGAGTGTCCAACGCCGAACCTTTAAAACCTCGAGAGTTGCTGAGATAAACCATGGAGTTTTCTGTGGCTTTCCAATCTAACTTAACAGTGTAGCCAACATCTTTGTTGTCCAGATTTTGTTGTACCTGTCGTGCAATTAGGTAGCCATTGGCATCGTATTCTGCTGTACCCGGATTCTGGGCCGCTACCAGAGCCGCTATATCATCTCGAAAATATGTCGTTGACTGAGGATCACCCGCCACATTTGGGGAAGAGGGCGTGTAATCCCCCTCTATTTTTTCATCAGACCAGCGCACACCAGTAGTCAAGGTCAGCGTATCGCTGAAATCGTATTCACCCTGAAAATAAACACTGAGGTTTTCTTTGGTGTGATCCAGTTGAACATTGGGAATTTGGGTCCCGCTCTTAAACGCGCCTCGCGCACCACGCAGCCCAGTATAGGAAGTGGCATCATCATCAAGATAGTACACACCCGCAATCCAGCGATACTGCTCATCGCCACTCGAAATTAAACGGAATTCCTGTTGCAAAGTATCTCGATCGTCTTGATGGAAAGTGTGTAAACCCAATGTTGCGCCACCGTCATTATCATTAGCATTCTTAAATTCAAGATTATCCAAAGAGGTCATCGAGGTAAAAGTTGCCCAAGGTAGCTCGTAGTCCACCTTTAAGTAAGCACCAGAGGTATCCAACGTTTCAACGCCAAAGTTTTGTGCCGTTGTATCCCAAGAGGCTGTGGAAGGGTCTGTTGCCGGATCATTGGCATTACCGCCATCTCGGCTTAAACAATTAGTATTTACCGAAAAATCGATAATCCCTGATACTGGCGCATCAGCACATAATCCACCCGATCCATCTGGCGATCTTGTACCAACAGCCTTGATAGCCGTGCTGTTGTTATCAGATTTTAGCGCGTGAATATTGAACGTAACTGTAGCCAAATCAGAAGGCTCCCAGAGCAAAGTAACACGACCAGCTTTGGAGTCCTCGTCGCCATAGCGCTTACCATTACTTACTGAGGTAAAGGCACCAGCATCATCGATAGTTTGCACTGCAACACGGGCCGCAAGATTATCTGACACATCAAAGCCAACCGCGAGTTCAGTTTCAAAATGGCTATTACTACCCCATTTAACCGAGGCACTACCCTGCGTACCCGCACCAATCTCAGGCTTTACACTGATATAGTTGACCGCTCCGCCAGTGGTATTTAATCCAAATAATGTATTTTGCGGCCCCTTCAAAATCTCAACGCGCTCCATATCATACAGCGCCGATTTCGCATGAAAGCCACTAGTCAGCGTCACTCCATCAAAATACTGACCGATAGCAGATGCCGCTGTGATATGAACATCACTAGTACCAACACCGCGCAAAAAGTAGTTTCTGTTTGAACCCTGCTGGGTTGCAGATGCAAACCCTGGAGTAATATCAACTAGATCACTGGCGTTAGTAACACCCAATGTTTTCATCGTATCACCAGTGAATGCACTCACTGCAACAGGTACATCCTGAAGAGACTCAGAGCGCTTTTGTGCCGTCACAATAATTTCTTCTAGTGCCGCATTCGCTATGGAGTGCCCCATTAGCATAGCCGCACCTAGCGCAGAATAAACTGCTGTTTTTTTAAATTTTTGTTTATTAAATTTCACGAAAAGACCTCCCCTTAATTGACCGTAACCCTGAGTGTAAAACTATCGCTATTACCGTCTTGTATTAGCAATTATTTATTAATCAGTAATCTGCTGAAAACTTTTCATTTGTAGAAAAAGCAGACACCTTATTTCAACTCAAGAAAAAATCTCGCTTTGTCATTTGTCTAATATAGCGAGAGTGTTAATATATATTGACGCGTTGATGATGATAATATATCAAATGTCAGTCTCACTGTTCGCAAATTACGTTTAATAAAAAGGCATAATAATGAACGAACTTGAATGCATAAGAGCCTTCGTTAAAGTAGTAGAAGTCGGCAGTTTTGCCGAGACCGCTCGTCAGACGGGAACAGCAAAATCCGTGATCACTAAGCGCGTTAACCAGTTGGAAGATCATCTAGAATTGCAACTTCTCAGGCGTTCTACTCGCAAGCTTACAATCACTGAAGGTGGCGCTGATTTTTATGAACGAGCTGTCCGTGTGCTATCAGAACTTGATCATGCCAAGACATCTGTTAGCGGCGTAGAATGGGGCTTAACCGGTACATTCCGCGTCAGCTGCATATCATCGTTTATTCATAGCTATATCGCACATGACTTGTGCGAATTTCAAAATGAACACCCTGATCTCACGGTAGAGCTTGAACAACATGATCGGTTCTGTGATCCGGTTCAGGAGGGGTTCGATGTGTGTCTACAAACAGGCCAAAATACCAGCGGTATTTTAGAGGCATCTAAAATTTTCCCCGTGCGCCGACTGATTGTTGCCACACCCGAATATATCAAAAAATATGGATTGCCTTTAACACCAGAGGATCTCCCTCAACATAAATTCTGTCATAACACATTTATCGAACCAGACTGTTGTATCAATCTATCTCACCCCAAGGGCATAAGACCCATACCGATTCAACCAATCATTCAAACCAATACTATATGGATGTTACGCGCTGCCATAATGAGCAATGAGTATATGGCGGTGATGCCGGCATTTTTTATTGAGGAGGAGATAATTAATGGCGAACTTATCGCTGTGCTTCCCGAGGTACAACTGAAGAGTATTATGATCTCAGCGTTCTATCGCCGATCATCTTTTGTGCCGATGAAGGTGCGAATATTTATCGACTTTTTACGCAGAAAATATGGTGACAAACCGCCATGGGAAAATAGATTATTAAGCGCTCGTCCAGAACTATCAATGGCTTTAGGACCTGATAAAAAATAGTGCAATGCTAGCTCTCTGGTCTGAGAAGTTAGCGAGAGCACTATACTCCGACACTTGCTATCCCGACTATGATGATCCGCGCGGTGCACGACCACTGTGTTGCGCTAAAAAATCAACGTAGGCCAATATATCGTCCGGTACCACACGGGCGAAGGCACTTGACGCAATCCATGCGGCCTGCAATTTTCTCTCTTTATTGATTAGAAATGTTGCCGGCTCACAAAATAAGGGCATTTCAATCGGCTTCTCTTGTTTTGAAATAAATACGCCCAACGCTCTTGCGCTCTCAATCGAGACATCAAAACCAATGTTTAACTTATGCAATGCATAATCATTTGCCATGCTACGAGCGCGAGTTTCGGTATCGGCACTGACCGCCACCACATCTACGCCGCGTGAAGCAAACTCATCATGTAAGCGCTCCAAAGCTTGTAGTTGCTTTTTACAATGACCACACCACATACCTCGGTATATGGTGAGCAGCGACATAGTTCCCTCAGGCTGATCTTCACTTCGCCACATAGCTCCGTTCAGTAGCTGTACGGTAAACTCAGGTAAGAGCTCTCCAGTTCTATTGGTCACTATGCACGACTCCCTTGAATTGACTTATCAGCAGATAAGGACATATCTCTTATGCAAATAATTATGCTTGGATAGTGACCCATTTTAAATCGGTAAAAGCATCTAAATCAGCCTCGGTACCTTCACGACCAAAGCCGCTATCACCAACTCCACCAAACGGCACATGCGCCTCATCGGTAATCGATGGACTGTTGATATGCACCATGCCTGCTTCTATTCGTTTAGCAAAGCTCATAGCCAAATGAATATTAGCGGTATATATCGCCGAACTTAGTCCATAATTGGTGTTATTTGCCTCCGCGACTACCTCATCAAAATCGTTGAATCGGTATACAGAGACAACCGGACCAAAGGTCTCTTCACGAAACACATCCATATCCGCGGTTACATCTAACAACACTGTGGGTGCACAGCGATTCCCATCCCAGTGACCACCCGTTGCAACCGTTGCACCTTTGTTACGAGCATCCTCAATATGCCGCTTTATCCGTTCGCGCTGACGTTCACTGATAATCGGGCCAATGATGGTATCAGGATCACGCAAATCACCCATACCTAATTTACCAGCGATAGTCACATACATTTTTACAAATTGGTCATAGATTTTGTCATGTACGTATACACGACTAGACCCAATGCAGGCCTGACCCTGATGCATAAAGATGCCACGTATCGCACCTGGCACCGCTTCCTGCAAATCAGCGTCATCCATAATAATCAGAGGATTTTTACCGCCTAACTCCAAGGTGACATGCTTATTGTGCTCGGCACAGAGTTTTTGAATATGCTTGCCCACCACAGTTGATCCGGTGAAGGTCACTGACTTAACTAATGGATGACCAGTCAATGCATCACCAATATCGTAACCATTGCCAGCCACCACATTGAGTGTACCCGGGGGGAATCCCGCCTCACTCATCAGTTGGGCAAACTTGAGAGAAAGAATTGGATGTTCTTCGGAGGGAAGTAACACCACAGTGCTTCCTGTAGCCAATGCATTGGCGCACAGTCGGCTGGCCTTGATCAAAGGTACATTAAATGGCGTGATAACCGCCACCACACCACGTGCCTCTCGCCAAGTCATACTAATACGTCCGGGATAATCAGAGGGCAGTGTTTTACCACTGAGATTGCGTACCATGCCCACCGCCGCGCGAATAAATGAAATCGCTTTATTGGTTTCAAATTCAGCTTTCTTGCGCGTCGATCCACCCTCGTTGTGGAGTATTTCTATAAATTCTTCTTTCTGCTTTTCGAGAAGTTCCGCCGCTTTACACAACCAGGCTTCCCGATCATTGGTCGATGACTGGCTATAACTTGAAAATGCTGCATGAGCAGACTTAACCGCTTTGTCTATATCTTCAATGGTTCCCCGCACCACCGTGCCATAGAGACTATCATCCAGTGGATTGAGTGTTTCCAATACAGCACTGCCGGACGACTGGACCTCGCGGCCATCTATCCAATGACCCATAGCTTGATTATTGTCTGTTGTCATTTAATCAGGTTTCCTCACCCATCATTTAGATATTTACTTTGCCACCGTCGACATTCAATGTTTGACCGGTGACAAAATCACTGTCAGCTGTAATCAGATACATCAAGGTACCCAGCAGGTCTTCAGGCAACATCTCTCGCTTAATT
>JASLVT010000003.1:0-2227 GCA_030741175.1 Porticoccaceae bacterium | reverse complement strand
GTGACAAAATCACTGTCAGCTGTAATCAGATACATCAAGGTGCCCAGCAGGTCTTCAGGCAACATCTCTCGCTTAATCGAACGAGACTGCACCGTTGGCGCGCGAGCCGGATCGAAGCCTGTATTGCCCTGCAAGGCCTCACTTTCAGTGAGCCCTGGTGCAATGGCATTAACCTGAATATTTTTATCACCCAATTCACGACCATAACAACGCGTCAACGCAATAACTGCACCTTTAGAGGCGGTGTAATGGGATAGGCCGGGAGGGCCATAATAAAATGTGCCCGAGGCTATATTGACGATCTTGCCGCCACCAGCACGCAACATCGCGGGAACCACCGCTCTCGTTGTCTGATGTACGCCTCTAGCATTTACCGTCATGACTTTGTCAAATTCATCGTTATCTATCTGCATAAAAGGCTTAGGTTGAAGCGCTGCAAAAATCGATGCGTTGTTAACCAGAATATCGAGACTGCCAAATGTCTTCTCGGTTGCCTCAACCACAGCCGCAAGGTTCTCATCTGAGGTAACATCGACACTCATACCCATTGCCGACCCACCTGTAGCAGTAATTGCTTCAACAGTACCCTGAGTATCAAGAACATCGGTGACTACAACATTGGCGCCCTCTTGCGCCATACGTTTTGCCATCACCGCACCAATACCTCGGCCCGCTCCAGTAATAACCACTGTTTTTCCGTCTAATCGCCCCATTTATCTATCCTTCCTTTAAATTTCTACTTCAATTATTTCAGCAACTTCAGGCCAACTTTTACTACCAAAAACCAACAAATCATTGGTCAGATCCTCAGGACACCAGTCGAGAATTGCCGGTTTAAAGCTAGGTATTTGTTGAATGCGTTGCCACCAATCGGCGAGATAGGGTAAGCGGCCTTCCCACCAATCTGACATACCCATCATGGCGACACGGTTTACATAGGGCGTCAGTGCCACATCGGCTAAGCCAAACTCATCGCTGCATAACCATTTAGTCTGTTGCAGATCGCTATCCATTTTTTTCAGATATTTATCATAGAGCCTGACTTTATCTTTAGCCCCCGGAGCATCAAAGCCATACTTCACCACCTGTTTTTTGAATCCCGCCCAATCTACCGTGACCGAATGATCGGGCGTAGAGGCTAGGAATTCTTCTAATTCTTTTTCACTCAGATTTTTTCTAACAATATGACGATGTGCGCTGGCAAATGTCAGCGTGCCGCAGGCAGGATGCAAGTGCTCATCGAGAATCTTCGTCCAATAGCGGGTTTTCACATATTCGAATGGATCTTTGGGCGTCAGTGGTTTTTGTGGAAAAGCTAAATCGAGGTATTCCATAATCACAGTGGATTCATTGAGAATCTTGCCATCATGAATCAAACTTGGCACCACTGCCTTTGGGTTGATTTTGATATAGTCCGGCTCAAACTGCTCACCCTTTAATATATCAACATAATGTGCTTCAAAATCTAACCCTTTAAGAATCATTGCCCAGCGAACTTTGGCTGCACAAACAGATGATCCATGGTGATACAGGTCTAACATAATTTATTTCCTAATCGATAATTTCATCCCTTGCGACTATCGCAAAGGTGTATAGAAAGCGCCCTATTCCCGACCGGTCTAACCATCAAACCTGTATACCGGTCGAGATGGGCACATTCTATGCGTAACTTAGAAACTCATACCGAGCTTCAGCGTTATGTGGCGAGGAGGCGCCATAGCAGAAATACTGTTTGGACCTGAAGGCGCTGTCCAAGCATTGATTTTCTCATTGCCAAGATTGCGTCCTATCAGAGAGACAGTGGTTTTCTCATCGGGTGAAATCAATCGCACGCTAGCGCCATACACCGAATAGGCCTCTGTAAAGGTAAAATCATACAAGCCAACATCTGTGTAATGATCATCTGTATAAGACAAATCAACGCGGGCAGTTAAATCCCAACCGTTAACGGCCCCATCCGCGAAGTACTCCGCATAGGCCGATGCCTTATTTTCAGGCGCATATTGCAGGGTTGCACCACTCAGATCACAAACGCCAGCGGCATTTCTGTACTGCGATCCACAATCCCCTGCACCTACATACTCATCATAGGTAGCATCGGTGTAGGCATAATTAGCACCTAAGGTCCAACTATCATTAACCGCCCAGTTAGATTCAACCTCAATACCTTTACTGGTGCTATCTGCAGCATTACCCACCTTAAATTTAGGTTCCGATGCACTTGGCA
>JASLVT010000039.1 GCA_030741175.1 Porticoccaceae bacterium | reverse complement strand
AGGGTGGAAAAACTCTACTTGACTGGCTGCCCACATCCGTCGAGGCAATGAAATCGGCGGTAAGAATCCACCCTTAGGTGGATGACCGTCTAGCCCCAATGCCGTAGTGTCGGTATCTGGTAGACAAAGACACCAGTGATAGCCGTAGGGAACTGCATTATCTTGCAACTGGAGATCCAAAGTGGCCGCAAATCGATCAACACCTGAGGCTGAAATCACATCAGATTGCTCGACAGCATTACCTACCCATTGTTGAAAATCAGTCACGCTTATTTCCTTGGTATTAATTTTCCACGAGCGACGACCTGAGCCTGAATCTCACCGGCACCCTCAAAAATATTTAAAATGCGAGCATCGCATAAAATACGGCTAATTTCATATTCTAATGAATAACCATTGCCACCATGTATTTGTAGGCTCGCATCTGCACTGGCCCAAGCCGCTCGTGCCGCCAGTAGTTTAGCCATACCCGCCTCAATATCACAGCGGTGACCTTTATCTTTCTCACGGGCGGCAAAATAGGTGATCTCTCTAGCTAACAATGTATCCACGGCCATCATCGCTATTTTGTCTGATACACGAGGGAATTCAAACAGCGATTGGTTAAACTGTTTGCGATTCAACGCATAGTCTAGCCCTAACTCTAAAGCACGTCTGGCCACACCAACAGCGCGAGCGGCAGTTTGTATTCGCGCACCCTCAAAGGTTTGCATCAACTGCTTAAAACCATTGCCCTGCTCACCACCCAATAAAGCCGACTGTTCCAGCTGAAAATCATCAAACGCCAGTTCATATTCACGCATACCGCGATAGCCAAGCACCTCAATTTCAGTACCGCTCAGACCCTGAATAGGAAACGGCTCCTCTTCTGTACCACGAGGTTTAGGTACCAGAAACATAGACAAGCCGGCATATCCTTTTACCTCGGGTTTACTTCTCGCCATCAGCGTCATTAAGTCAGAGCGCGAGGCATGGGTAATCCAGGTTTTATTGCCTTTAATTGTCCAACCGTTATCAGTGCTTACTGCACGAGTGGTCAGTGAACCCATATCTGATCCAACATCTGGCTCGGTAAATACCGCCGTCGGTAGCACCTCTCCGCTAGCGATCCCAGGGAGCCATTGTTTGAGTTGCTCATCAGTACCGCCGAGCAAAATGAGCTCTCCGGCAATCTCAGATCTCGTGCCCAGAGAACCCGCTGCAATCCAGCCTCGACTAAGCTCTTCAGTGACCACACTCATTGCCAATTTACCAAGCCCTAGACCGCCAAACTCCTCCGGTATACAGATACCAAAGGTGCCCATCTCAGCCAATTCTGTGACAGTCTGATCAGGGATAAGCGCATTATCTAAATGCCATTGATGAGCCTGTGGAATAATGCGCTCATCGGTGTAACGGCGGTATTGTTCTCGCGCGGCATCGATAAACTCGTCACCCAAATTATCGCTGGCAACCACGCCATCTCGGTATTGTTGTGCAAGGGCAAGGCGGTTTTCAGCGGTGTTACCAGTACGCAGTACCGTCGCAACAGCATTATTATTAGCCAGTTCACTGGCCTCAGTTTCCAAACCAAAATCTGCCGGTCTCACCATCTCATTCTGACCCATAGCAAGGCCACCGACTATCTGAGCGAGGTATTCGCCAAAGGCTATTTGCACAATCAACTGTTCAACCTGCCGTAATTTGCCATTGGTCTGCAGGGATTCAGCCCATTGTAATAACACGGCTAATGCCGTTGCAGTTGAACTAATCCAAGCGTAACCATGCACTATCCGCTGATGTTGGTCAGCCAATGCGGCAACCATTTTTCCATCTTGAATAGTGGCATCAGCAACAACCTGATGTACATGCTCAACATACTGGTCTAATGCTGTCATGGCGGTTTGGTATATCTTCAGATCTGTACTCATGTATTGCTCTCTCCCACGACACCCTGCTCTATCAGTCGCGCCACTTTATCGTCATCCAACCCGAGAACCGAGGCCAATACGGACGCCGAATGTTGCCCTAAATGTGGTGCTACCACCGGCATATCACGGGGCTTATCCGCAATTGTTAGGGCTGAACCTGGGGTCGGATAGGTATAGTTACTTGGATTTTTCATATCACTAAAAATAGGATTATTTGTTACCAACGCTTCATCCTCAGCAGCCTCTCGCATGCTTTGATATTCGCCCCAGCAACCACCAGCGGCATCTAATGCCGCTTGAAGCTCAGCCGCTTTTCGCAGACAGACCCGAGACTCAATCAGAGGATAAAGGGCATCGGCGTGCTCATATCGAGTGCCCTCATCTTTTACGAAGGTCACACCCCTGACAGACTCTATTTCACTGACCTGTTTCTCAATATCTAGCACTTTTAACAGGCCTTTCCATTGTCTCGGTGTGATCGCCATAATCATCATACGTTTGCCGTCAGCTGTCTTAAAATCTTTACCAAAAGCTCCATAGACTTGATTGCCATGGCGGGCGCGATTACCGTCCTGATATAACACCTCAGCCAACTGCCCCATATTAGCCATAGCGGTAACACCAATATCAGCTAGGGGTATTTTGTACTCACCGCCCTCGCCGGTAGCGACGCGGTGTTTATCGGCGGCCAGCAGACTGAAAGCACTGTATGCGCCCGCCAAGAGATCCCAAGCAGGCAATACATGATTGACCGGCTGATCTTCCTCTAACGTCTCTGGGCCTGTTATCAGCGGATAGCCCAGCGCACAGTTTACCGTGTAGTCGAGAGCAGGACCGCCATTAGACTGCCCCATAACCCGCGCAACGATGATATCCTCGCGCTTTTGCCTCAGCGCTTGATAGGATAGGAAGCCATTTTGCGGAAAGTTGGTCAGTAAGATCCCAGCATTCTCACCCGGAGCACAGGCTAAATCTTGGATCAAACTTTTACCTTCCTCTGTGCCTATATTGACAGTAATAGACTTTTTACCTTTATTGAGCCCTTCCCAATAAAAACTGGCTCCCTCGTCGCTCTTCGGCCAGCGGTTATAATCCGGACCACCACCAATGGTATCGACACGAATGACCTCTGCGCCCAATTGCGCCAAATACAAACCAGCACTGGGCGAAGCGACAAAAGAGGATGCCTCTATAACCCTCAGGCCTTTTAAAATTTCATACATAGGCGCTAGATCCCAAGCGGTCCAATAATGGATACCGAACTGACATTTTGCGAGGGCATACCACCTAGATTATGAGAAAGACAAAATGTCGGCGCATCAGCGCGCTGACGCTCACCTGCCCTACCCAACAGTTGAAGATAATTTTCATACACCATACGCAGGCCAGATGCGCCGATTGGATGACCAAAACATTTTAATCCACCATCTATCTGGCAGGGTACTTTGCCCTCGGCATCAAATACACCATCGAGTACATCTTTCCAGCCCTGCCCTTCCTCTGAAATAAACAGGTCTTCCATGGTGATCAGTTCGGTGATCGAAAAACAATCATGCACCTCAGTCAGCGATAACTGCCGACGAGGATCGGTGATGCCCGCTTCATCATAGGCTTTTTTAGCCGCAACTCTCGTTGTATGAAGATAACTGCCATCCCACTGATCAGCTTGCATTTCCCATCCATTAGAACTGACAACCTGCATTGCCTTGATCGCGACAATATCGGTTTTACCCAATGATTTGGCAATTTCTGGTGTGGTGACAATGGCACAGGCTGCACCATCAGATACACCGCAACAGTCAAAAAGACCTAGCGGCTCAGCAATCATTGGCGCCTTTAACGCACTATCAATACTGATCTCTTTTCGCAGATGGGCCTTGGGATTCTTTGCACCATTGGCATGACTTTTAACCGAAACATGAGCCATGGCGCGCTTTAGATCTGATTGATCAACACGATGTTTGGCTCTATAGGCACTGGCCAATTGCGCAAAATTGCCCGGCGCTGATCCGGTGACGCCAATCATATCCCAGCGGGAACCGCGGGTGCGGGTAGGCAGTCCACCGTAACCGGTATCTTTAAGCTTTTCTACTCCGACAGCCAAGGCAATATCTGCGGCCCCCGAAGCGACTGCATAAACCGCCCCGCGCAAAGATTCGGTGCCACTGGCACAGTAATTCTCAACTTTGGTTACACCAATATTGGGCAACCGCAATGCCACTGCCGCTGGGATGCCGGAGGGCCCAGTATTTTGTGCATCGAAGCCAACGCCGAGCCATGCCGCATCAATCTGAGATACCTCTATACCAGCATCAGCAACGGCCTCTTCAAATGCCTCAACCATTAAGCCATCGGCATCGGTGTCCCAACGCTCGCCAAAGCGCGCACAACCCATGCCTAGGATCGCTACCTTGTCTTTAATTCCACTGGCCATCAGCAGTCTCCTCGCCGTATTGGTATCGCTTTCCAAAAATACTTTCTAAATCCACGCAGTTCATCGAATGACTTAATTCTAAATACCATGCGCATCTGGGTACCGACTTCGACTTCACCCTCTTCAATATCGGCGAACTCAGCGGTCATGCGCCCACCACCCTCAAAGTCGATCATCCCGTAGTAACCGGGGGGATCGGGTGAGTAGGCCAACCGATCAGCGGTAAAGCTCAACACCTTGGCCACGCGGTCGGCCAGGGGATAATCCTCCAACGTTCCTGAAATACGGGACTCTGTATTAACCGCCAGATCGGTCTTAGGGAATTGCACCACACCGGTTTGGGAACACCGCCCGCCGATTAAGCCAAGCACGGTTTTACGATCACGGGAGAGACTGGTGCCCGGTTGTTTCTCATCCAACTCAGCACGCATGCCCTTATCTATTTCTAGCATGCCTCGATGAAACAGATATCTCGCGTAATTGCTATCTGCCAAACCTGATCGCAAATATGACGCCTGACGCTCATTTACAGCCTGTAACTGTTCAGTTGTCTCAAATACTAATACATCGGCGCCCTGCCCAAAGCTGGCCAAAAGCACCTTTTCACCAGGTTTAGCATGCTGCAACGTCATGGCCAGCATCAACAACGGATGTGTCACGCCAGTATCGCCAATGGTTGCCATACTGATATCAGCGACTGCATCTGGCGCGATCCCTGCCACTTTGGCAAGCTTTTGAGGTACAGCCTTAACTGGCACAGCAATCACCGCATGATCAATCTCCTCGCCAGAGATGGCTAGCTCCCTCAGGGCGTCAACAATGGTTGAACCGAGAATTTTTTGATAGCCCTCATCGCGAACGAAGCGAGCCTCCCAGGCGTAATCAAAATCCGCGCCCGTCTCTCGGTAGTGATCAACGAAATCAATAGTCTTAGAACGACCTCCAAGGTACTTGGCAATAACATTTCCAGAGCCAGTTAAAAATCCAGCCGCGGCATCCCCGTAGTTCATTTCTTCCACCGAGGCGACCTTGGCTTTACGTCGATCCGCGGCCAAACACAGCTCCAGATCATCGCCCTGAAGCGATTGCATTAATAAACTAGTGGCCGCACGCAGACTACCCGTCCGATCATGACTCGACACATTGTCTGAGAGATTTAATGCCTCTTTGACAATACCGGCATTGGACCTATCAACGAAAGGTAAAGTAGTTGAAGCCAGACTAACTGAGGCAATTGAACTGCGGTCAATACCATCCATGCAATAACGCCCAGCTTCAACTGCCATGGTCACCGAATCTTCATCCCAATTACCGATGGCTTTTTCACCTTTGGCCATCCCAGCCAAACCGGGGGCAAACCACTTGTTGGTGTCGTAAATGGAGGCTCTCTGTAAGCGACGCCGTGGAATATAAAGGCCATAACTTAAGATTCCAGAAGGCATATGTATTATCCTTTATCGATTTGGATAGTATTGCGAGGGATTATTAAAAATAGACCCGTTTAAATACAAGTTATCACTAAAACTAATAGCAATGGAACTAGTACTTTTGTTGTAATAGCGTGCTGTAATAGAGGCTTAATAAAAACACAAATTTGATAAGGCTTACGAATTATGAGCGATAACCCAAGGCTCCTGTACAAGATCGAAAATAATGTTGCTGTGATTACCTTAAATCAACCGGAATCCATGAATGCGATTAGTCCAGACTTCGCTCAGGAACTGGAAGCGGCTGTTGATCGCGCCACCCAAGAGGCCGGCGCCATTGTTTTGCTAGGTAGCGAGCGTGCTTTCAGTGCTGGGGCCAACCTAAAAAACAATCGCTTCGATGACGACAATACCGATATAGATTTAGGGATTAACCTAGAAACAGTTTATAACCCATTTTTAAACAAATTAATTGCACTGCCTATTCCGCTTATCGTGGGTGTTCGTGGCGCTGCCGCAGGAATCGGCTGCTCCATTGCACTAATGGGCGACATTATTGTTGCCGGCCAATCTGCATTCTTTCTACAAGCATTCTGTAATGTGGGTCTAGTGCCAGATGGTGGCGCCGCTTTTTTACTGAGCAAATCTGTGGGGCGCGTCAAGGCTATGGAATTAATGCTACTCGGCGAGCGTTATCCCGCCGAACAGGCGTTCAATGATGGTCTGATTACGCGTCTGGTTGATAATGATCAAGTGATTGACACCGCTATGGAAATTGCCGAAAAGCTAGCCAAAGGGCCGAGCAAAACTCTAGCCATGATCCGGCAGTCTGCTTGGGCAGCGCTAGATTCAAGTTTTGATAATCAATTGCAACTAGAGAGAAGACTACAAAAGGTCGCTGGATCCACTGAAGATTTCCGCGAGGGCGTGGCTGCGTTTCGCGAAAAACGCAAACCACATTTTACCGGTAAATAAATACGGCGTGGTCAGCTCTTGGCTTCGCCTCTGGCAATATAGCGATCGACCTCTTCATGGAAAAACTGCACCCGCTTTTCCTGATCGGGCATATAGGTGCCGGTGAAACCTTTAGACATCAGACCCTGTTGCTGTGTTGACCATACCCTGACGTCGTCATCAATCACAGGCCCGCAGGATACTTCTCTAACCTTGCCTGTAACATGAGGTACCTGTACATCGATACTGACCGTTTCATCCATCGCCGCTGCATAATACTCAGTGGCATTATCAGGAAACCACATCAGGAACCAAGTATCAAAATAGCACTTGGTTGGATCCGTTGGATGAGGCTGCGCTTTAAGGAAGATACAACCGTCTGGCTTAAGACTCAGAGATAGATTGGGGAAAATTGTATAGTGAAAATGATCAGTCAATTGTTCATCCTGCATACCTGAATAATCAAATCCTTTTTCCGCGCCCAGCTCGCGCTTAATTTTCTGCATAGCGACACGCATCGATTGCGGGTCTTCGCGAAAAGTCTCTGGGTCAAGACCCCAAAATTCAAACTCTTCTTTGAGTATTTCTTTGGTAGTGTCAAAATCACTTTGCAGTCCAACCGTGGGTTTATCCCCCGGCATAATCATGCGTGCATGTCCCTCTTTCTCGAAAATATCCATCTGGCAGTGCTTGTAAGACTGTTCAAGAATATGCTTTGAACCCAGATGCACGAAAGGCAGATGATAGGACTCATTAAAATTATCCTGCACCACCTTCCAGTTAAAGTCCCCTTCAATAGTAACCCAGTGAGTGCGCTTCATACGTTGCATATCATAGGTATTTATCTGCGCGTACACCGGACCTAGGTACTCTTCCAAGGACATGATGTTTTCATCCATGGAGTACCAGATAAAACCGGCAAACACAGTGCAGGGCAACTCTTTTAGGCGCAGCTTTCCACAGGGATTACCCTGATGAAAGTCTTTTACATCAGGTACAAAGGACAGTTCACCATCGGGCTTAAATCGCCAGCCATGGTAATTACAGGCCATGATTTTTCCGCTACTGCACTCTTCATGAACCAGCCTATTGCCGCGATGCTGACAGACATTGTAAAACGCACGTATTTTGCCCTCCTCATCGCGGGTGCACAGGATGGACTCTTTGCCCACCTCGCAGGTAATTCGATCACCTGCTTTTTGCAACTGGTCTTCAAGGCCTGCGATCAACCAGGTTTTAGTCCACACATGCTCCCATTCCTTGTGCATAAACTCTTCGGAGTAATAGCGCTCACCTGTTATCGGCTGCCCTGCAACCTCAGGCTCAGGGAGCTTGTCCAGATTAATGCGGTTGTTCTCGTCCAAACCATTGATAAGAGCTGCTTTTGCCATAGGGAAATCCTGAAAATTTTTAATCTAAATAAGCCCGAGGTGTTAGAGTAAAAGCAAAACTATTCCTTGTCTGCTATCAATTTATACAGCGTAAAAAAAAGGGACGTTACCGTCCCTTTTTCTGCACCATTGCTGGTACTTTTTCACCGAAGTTTAGAACTTATAGTCGAACTGCAAACCATAAGTAGTGCCTTCATTCCACTGCTCATAAGACACCAATCCTCCAATCGTGCGCCAAATATACTCGCGTTGATCGGTTAAGTTGTTGCCATAGGCCGTGACTCGATACTCTCCATCAGCACCCCAGCTGTAACTGACATTTGCATTGACATTAGTGATGCTATCGTGATGACCCTCGACCTTGTTTTGAGCATCGCCTTCCATTTCCGAACGGTAGCGGTAGGTAATATTACTCTGCAAAGTGCCGTCTCCCATTGGGATTGTGTGAGTCGCACCGATGCTAAAGGTATTCTCCGGCGTATTTCGAGGCACTAGGCCGCTATTATCCGTAACAGTACCATTACCTGTAAGATCGGCCATATAATCACTGTACTCAGCATCCACGTGACCATAAGCTGCTCGCAACTTAAGACTCTCGGTTGCCTGTAACTGCATCTCAAGTTCAATACCTTGGATATCCAAACTTGCGGCGTTACGTACAACCGTAGCAACGTTAGTCAAGTCAATTGGAATAAAGATTGATTCCTGCTTATCTTCAAAATCACTCTTATAAAGA
>JASLVT010000038.1 GCA_030741175.1 Porticoccaceae bacterium | reverse complement strand
AGAGCAGCGCATCAACTATGGCTTCAGGGAAACCGATCCATGGCATCTCTGATTCAGTATCGGAGCTCGCTGCGCTTTGCAGTGGATATACACCCAGCTGCCGTTATCGGGGCTGGTCTGATGATCGATCATGCAACAGGCCTGGTGATTGGTGAAACTGCCGTGGTTGAAGACTCTGTGTCGATTATGCAATCCGTGACACTGGGGGGAACCGGAAAAGTCAGTGGTGATCGCCACCCAAAGATCCGTCAAGGTGTCTTATTGGGTCCAGGGGCGAAGATATTGGGTAATATTGAAGTCGGTGAAGGCGCCATGGTTGCCGCCTCCAGTGTGGTGTTAAAAGATGTAGCGGCCCACAATATCGTCGCCGGTGTGCCGGCCACAGTTGTTGGCCATACTAAAACCGATGAGCCCTCAAAGGTGATGGACCATTATTTCAAATGCAACTAACAGCGATCCCAGCTAAAAGGCATCACTTTAGCGATGGAGTCCGCGCCCTCCAGTTGCATCAATAATCGATCCACCCCCAAAGCAACGCCAGCACAACTCGGCAAACCCTGATCTAATGCGGCTAACAAATGTTGATCAATTGGTATTGGCGCCTTACCCGTCAATTTTCTCTGTTTAATATCCGCAGCAAAACGCTCCCGCTGTTCAGCGCTATCGGTTAGCTCCAAATACCCATTGGCCAACTCCATGCGATTTAAAAAAACCTCAAACCGACGACTTATCAACTGGCCCTGAGTATTACTATCTAACTGCGCTAGTGCTGATTGACAAGCGGGGTACTGATGGACAAATACCAAACCCAGAGGCAGTTGGGGTTCAACCAATTGACTGAATAGCAAATCCAGACAATTCGCTCGAGTTTCATCCGCCCAACTAGCAGACGCAGCGGCAACCGCCATTTCCTGCAACTGTCCCAGCTCGGCACTATGGGGATCAACGCCAACGGCCTCAATAAAACAATCGGCGTAACTACGCTGGGTAATAACCAGCGATTGAGAGGATTTTTTAGCATGGAGTTGACTGATTAACTCTGCTACTTCATTCATTAGTTGGTACTCATCCCAGCCACAGCGATACCATTCCAACAAACTAAATTCTGGATTGTGACGGGAACCTAGCTCACCCTGCCGAAAGGCCTTACCTAGACAATAGATATCCCCAGCGCCCGTAGCAAGCAGGCGTTTCATAAAGTACTCGGGAGATGTTTGTAAGTACCCACTATTTCTAAAAGTACCTGCATATATGCTTTCTATGTTGCTATCCGTGACGGTGGAGCGCCCCAATGATGGCACATCAACCTCCATAACGGAGCGCTCAAGAAAAAAATGACGCAACGCAGACAACAACTCTGCGCGTCGCTGCAACATGGCTCGGTTAGTTCCTGGTTGCCAATCAGTCACCTGCTTACCGCCTCTAGAGCCTTACTTCGCGATTACGACTCTTTGACACGGCCCTGATATTCACCGGTTCGAGTATCCACTTTAATAACATCACCCTGATCTAGGAATAAAGGCACTTTAACAGTCGCACCTGTGGCCAGCTTGGCTGGTTTGCTGCCACCCTGAGCAGTATCGCCTCGCAACCCGGGATCCGTTTCAACAATTTCTAGCTCCACATGATTGGGCGGTACAACAGACAGTGGAGCGCCGTTATACAGAGTGACAACACAGATATCTTGCTCGCTCAACCACTGTAACGCGTCTCCTACCGCATTTTCAGTAGCCTGATGCTGCTCATAGCTGTCGGGTTCCATAAAGTACCAAAAGTCGCCATCGTTGTAGAGATACTGCATATCCATATCCATTACATCGGCGCCCTCTAAAGTCTCACCTGACTTAAAAGTCTTTTCTAACACTCGACCGGTTTTCAGATTGCGTAACTTGACGCGGTTAAAGGCTTGCCCCTTACCCGGCTTTACAAACTCGTTTTCTAAAATCGAGCAGGGATCACCATCGAGCATCAGTTTCAAGCCCGAGCGAAATTCATTAGTGGAGTAGTTAGCCATGATTGAAACTCTCGAATAGATTAAAGGCGCACATAGTAACCGAAGTACGCAGGTTTTTATAAAATTTCACATAGTCTGATCACAGACCGGCACAAATAAAAGATGATCAGCAGGGTTTATTCCACCGAAGTAATAGCTGACTGCTAATTCAACAACTGGATATCTTTATCACTGTAACCCAGTAGATAAAGGATACCATCTAACCCAAGATTAGAGATTGACTGTTTAGCTGAAGCCTTGACCAGCGGCTTGGCTCTAAAGGCAATACCCAAACCGGCGATATTAAGCATAGGCAAATCATTAGCACCATCGCCCACGGCAATAACCTGCTGCAATACCAAACCCTCCTTGTCAGCCAACTCGCGAAGAAGGTCTGCCTTGCGTTGACCGTCAATGATATCTCCTTTTACTCTACCCGTGACCAATCCATCCTCGATATCAAGCTCGTTGGCATAGACATAGTCGACCCCAAGAATACTCTGCAGATAGTGACCAAAGTAGGTAAATCCTCCACTTACGATTGCCGTTTTAAAACCCAATCTCTTCAGAGTTTTCAGTAGATGCTCAGCGCCCTCATTGAGCTGCAATCGCTCGGCCACCGACTGTAAAACCTTAACATCCAAGCCCTTAAGTAACGCCATGCGCTGCGAAAAACTCTGTTTGAAATCAATTTCTCCCTGCATGGCCGCCTCGGTAATTGCAGCGACCTGCTCACCCACGCCGGCTTCTTTAGCCAACTCATCGATCACCTCTGCGTCAATAAGTGTTGAATCCATATCAAATACTACTAATTGACGATTACGACGATAGATATTGTCCTCTTGATAGGCGATATCGATATCATGCTGACTGGCTAATTCCAACAGCGAATTTCTAAATTGCTGCGGATTCTCTGCCTCCCCACGCACAGAAAACTCAACGCATGCGCGGCCCAATTTATCACTATCATCAAGGTGCACGCGGCCAGACAGACGTACAATTTTGTCGATGTTAAGTTGATAGTCAGCGCAGACAGTAGCAACAAGAGCGATATGAATGGCGTCGATCTTTCGCGCTAGTAGCGTGACCATATGCCTTGGCTTGCCCTGTTGTTCGACCCAATTCTGGTAGCGCTCGTCACTGATAGGCAAAAATTTTGCCTTCATCTGTAGTGGAGCAAGGCAACGTTGAAGCCCTTCTGTGACTTCAGCGACCTTAACTGGGGCGGGAATAGCGGCCAAAATTGCAAGATTGAGCTGGTCATGAATCACCGCCTGACCAATATCCAAAACAGTCACATCGAATTGCGATAGCAATTTGGTCAGTGTACTAGTCACACCGGGTTTATCTTCCCCAGACACATTTATTAACAGAATATCTTTCACAGATTGCGGCCATATGATTTTTACAGGTTGTCATTATATAAAAGCTACAGGAATAGGATAGAATGCGCGGGAAATAATTTTACATTTGGACCAACACATGCATCGTCGCTACTCCATCGAGAACAAGTTGCCTGGTGCCGTGCTTGGTCTTTGCCTTCTATTAGGCATAGCTAGCGCTATTATGCTCGCCAACCAAACCAACCAACTCGCCACCGAGGCAGTTAGAAATAAAAGCCAGACAACATTAAGCCGGCTAGATGAGCTAATCCGTACGCCATTATTTAGCAATGACAGTATTAGTTTACAGGTGGCTCTCACCAAAATTACAGAAGACAGCAGTATCTATAGTGCCAGCTTATTTGGTGTGGATGACAATCTAATCTCTCAAAGCACACCGCAGGGGCCTGAACCGGACAATACCGAGCGCTTCAGCCGCGACATTGAATTACAACAAACATTGATCGGCACATTGGTTATCGCTGTTGATAGCCAACCTATCTATGCCCAATACCGCAACCTATTGGTCAACTGGCTATTGCTATGGTCGCTCTTTACTGCGGTGAGTACCTATGGCTGTTTTCGATATGCCGAGCAGCTGGCAAGGCGGCTGCGAATTCTGACAAATAGACTCCCAGGCGATGGCGAACCCATAATTGACGAACTAGCCGCGTTGGAAGCCAAAATCCAACCTCTTCTCTCCACGCCAAGCCAGGCCGAAGGCGACCATAACAGTGGTTATTACTACTCTGTGGTAACAGCAACGATCAAAAATCGTCAGCGCCTCGGCAATCAACTCAATAACGACAACCTTGAGCTACTATTTGAAAAGATTGATTATTGCACTGCTCGCGCGTTGGAACTTTATGGCGGTCAGCGCATAGAGGGTGGCAACAGCTCTATCTGTTTCACCATCCGCTCTACTCAGAACTCCAAACAGCATTTACTGGTCTGCTTGATGGCGGTTTACACGTTACAGCAGTTGCTTGAACGATTATCAGTTAAACTCGGTGTCGATCTGGAGATCAATTGGGCACTGTGTAGCGGCAATATCAGAACATTACCGGTATTTAGCTACCATGAGCACATGGCCGCACTTAAGCAGCAGTCATCACTGTTAGGTGACAAAATGCAAGAGGGCTTAATTGGTGTCTACAGTGCCGACTATGATATTGAGCAGCTCTCTTCCATAGCGAGATTTATAGTGTTCGACGACAACTGCTTTATCTTGCAAGGATTCCCTGAAGAGCGACAAAGCTTACTAGAAAAGCAAATCATGCACCTTGCCAATATGTGTTTGTAGCAGCCCTACTAGCAAACAAAAAGACCCGTATAGAGACGCTAGCAATGCTGGTTTCATAGCGAATGCCTAGTGCCTGCGTTTATGGCCAAAACCGAGCCATATTCTCTATTACAATTATTGTCCAGATCAGCAGACAAAGTGTTAACGATATCCCTACTGCCGCGGATCCGGCATCTTTTGCATGCTTGGACAGCTCATGAAACTCGGAACCAATGCGATCGACAGTGGCCTCAATAGCTGTATTCAAGAGCTCCACAATCAGCACCAAAAACAAGCTACCCAGTAGAACTATCAACTGCAGATAATCTACCGCAAGCCAAAATGCAGTGGGTATCAGTACTATCGATAATAGTATCTCGACACGGAAAGCTTCTTCATTATTGAAACTGTGGCTCAAACCATTCCATGTATGTCTCAGTGTTGCAACAATCCGTCGCGAAAAAAAAGCTCTAAGGCCGCTATTCATCTCCGGTTTCATTGCTCTGCCTCTGTATCAAGACGCTGATCCATCTCTAGCGCAGGACTGCTCTCCCTGGGTGTACCCACTATTTTGGCCGGCACGCCAACCACCGTAACATGAGCCGGCACAGGATCGAGGACCAAACTGCCAGCACCTACTTTCACGCCCTCACCAATACTGATATTGCCAAGAATTTTTGCTCCAGCAGAGATCATCACACCATTACCAATCTTCGGATGACGATTGCCCCCCTGACAACCACTGCCCCCGAGAGTGACAGAGTGCAAAATAGACACATTATCACCGACCACTGCCGTCTCACCAATAACAAGACCTGTGGCATGATCAATCATAATACCTGAACCCATCTGGGCACCGGGGTGAATATCCACAGCAAAAGTCTCGGAGATTTGATTCTGAAAAAACAACGCCATCGCTTTTCGGCCCTGCCTCCAGAGCCAGTGCGCTACTCGTTGCAACTGTAATGCCTGAAATCCCTTAAAATAGAGCATGGGTGTTAAATAACGATCACAGGCCGCATCCCTTTCAAAGGCAGCCTCTATATCCAGTCGAACACTGTGCCCAATGCTACTGTCGGTCTGCAGTGCCTGTGAAATGACTCCAGTGATATCGTCTACAGACATCGATGAACTCAATAATTGTCGGGCAAGATTAAAACTCAATGCAGCATGTAGATCCGCATGAGCTAAGATATTGGTAGCAAAGAAATCCGCCATCAGCGGCTCCTCAGCGCTAGCCTGACGCGCTTCCTCGAGCATTGTTGCCCAAATTGGGTCATTTTTTTGTATCATCGAATGGTCCCTTATACCCTATTTTGTAGCAAAACTAAGCTACGCGACCCGGACATAACGTTGCATTATCTCATCGAGGTGCTCCAGCACCTGATCCAACATCAATATTTCAGTACCCTGTAAGCGCTGTCGCAGTACCTCTGTAGTCAACTGCTGCGCATACTCATCCGCCAGAGGGCGATAGCTAATATGCCAACGCTCGGGCGCTATGCCACCGAGATCCTTTGCATAGGGTCGATAAAATCCACAATTCCCGAGCTCATTATCCAGCCAATCATGCATAGCAGCAAACATGCCCTGCCCCTCTACTTCATCGGGAATTAGCTGGATTTGATAGCCATCCGGCATCGCGCTGGCATCGTAAATATCCATATCGGTGCCCCAGTGATGGCGCGACGCACCAGGTAGTGCAGACCAACGCAATACTGCTTGAATTTGTTGCCATGGAGTTAATGTGTCGAGATCAATGACAGCACCAGCGGCATCAAGCACGGGACGCAATCCCGATAGTTTATTGTTCCAAATATGCACTTGGCGCTCAAAACTCCGAAAGCCGCTGCACAGTTTGAGATGGAAACCAGCATCAGCAGCACGAGCTTGGAGTTCAGATAGTGGCGCGACAACCTGATGATGCACCATAACGGCAGGCTCAGTATTACCAGTAGATGCATTTAAATCTACAAGATGCCGCTCTGTTGAGCCCGTTAGAAGGTCAAGGTCATTCATTTTGCTATCGGTAGTGACAGGCTAGTCAGTTAAAGCCATAGTTATACCCGCGCAGGCAACAATAAGCAAAAGTTCAAGCATTGAATTCTGGCCTTTTGACCACATAACATAGGAAGCGAACATAACAGGACTCCGCCATGTATAGAATAGGATTATTTCTTCTCACCAATCTAGCGATCATCGTTGTCGCCAGTATTTCGCTGCGATTACTAGGCGTCGATAGTATTCTTGCCAATAATGGCATGGATCTGGACCTCAGCGCGCTACTGATCTTTTGCGCGGTATTCGGTTTTCTCGGTTCATTTGTCTCTCTGCTGCTATCCAAATTTCTCGCCAAGCGAACCAGTGGCACGCAGATTATTGGACAACCACAGACTGAAGAAGAGCGTTGGCTGGTGCAAACGGTAGCTGAGTTGGCTAAAAAAGCCGATATAGGCATGCCTGAAGTCGGTATCTTCCCCGCTCACCAATCCAATGCCTTTGCCACCGGTTGGAACAGAAATAATGCCTTGGTCGCAGTCAGTGCTGGGCTTTTGCAGCGCTTTAGTCGCGATGAAGTGCGCGCGGTGCTGGCTCATGAGATTGGTCATGTGGCCAATGGCGATATGATTACATTGAGTTTAGTGCAGGGCGTAGTAAATACCTTCGTTATGTTTGCGGCGCGAGTTATCGGCTTTTTTGTCGACCGTGTTGTGCTGAAAAATAATCGTGGCCTCGGTCTTGGATACTGGATTACTACCGTTGTGGCAGAAATCGCGCTGGGTATCTTAGCCTCTACTATAGTGATGTGGTTTTCCAGACAACGGGAATTCCGGGCCGATGCGGCGGGTGCTCAGCTTGCCGGTCGCACTGCTATGTTAGGCGCCCTAGAAAAATTGCGCGCCGAAACCCAGGCACAGGTCGCCAACGAAATGCCGGAAACAATGACCGCTTTTGGTATCTCTAGCGGCTGGAAGCGCAAAACAAGCAAGTTGTTTATGACTCACCCACCGCTAGAAGACCGTATCAGAGCGCTTAAATATGGTTGAATCAAACCCATCGCAAAGTGACATACTGCTCTGCCAGATTGATGAAGTGGCTGAAATGCAAGCCATTGAAATGGACATTGGACACAATAAACTCTTCGCTATACGCCAAGATAATAGAATGCATGCCTATTGGAATCACTGCCCGCATCTTGGTATTCCGCTGAACTGGATGCCTGAAAAATTCCTCGATCTGGATGGCTCGCTAATACAGTGCTCCTCTCATGGGGCTCTATTTCAAATCGATAGCGGCGAGTGCATTGCGGGGCCCTGCGTTGGTGACCATCTGAAACCCGTGGAACTGCGGGTTGATGGCACCAAGGTTTATGTGGTGGCAGATCAACCCATGCCTCAGGCGCCGGTTAATCTGAGAGCTCAGGCACTGGCAGATCTTGAAGACAGTTAATAGGCTCCTGCAGTTTGATTTCATTGGCATTTAGATCAGCGCGCCACGCTATGACCTCAACTCCAGCGGCGACAGCCTGTGCCATCACAGCTGCATAGGCTGGGTCGATATCTGTTGCGATCTCCATGCGTTTAATGCCTGTCAGTTGTACGCAAAAAAATAAGACAGCGCGATGCCCTGCCGCAACCATCGCCATTAACTCTCTCAAATGCTTGGCACCACGGCTAGTCACCGCATCGGGAAACATCGCCAGACCATCTCCCATATCCAACGTGACATTTTTCACCTCAACGTAGCATTGACCCATGTCATCATCCTCTAGCAGCAAGTCAATGCGACTGTTTTCTGCGCCATAACGCACTTCGGTGCGAATCCGTTGATAACCAGATAATCCCTGCACCAAACCTGTCTCAATAGCTTCACGAACCAAGTGATTGGGTTTGGCGGTATTGACTCCAGCCAAATTACCATGGCTCGTGGTGACGATTTCCAATGTGCCGGGTAATTTGCGCTTTGGATTATCGGAGAGGCTGTACCAACAGGCAGAGCCTTCCACCTGACAATTTTTCATCGATCCAGTATTGGCGCAATGGAGCGTGATCGTACGACCCTGTTGATCAAGCACATCTGCAAAAAATCTTTTATAACGCTTGATAAAGGTGGCGGGATAAAGTGATGGAGTATTTTCCATTTTCTGTTGTCATAGGACATCGCAGTTCAATTGCAGGAAAGTATGATAAGCCTGAAAAAATTTGCAAGGCTGAGTAAAAAATATCAGCATAGACAGGTTAGACTCAGCAGAGGTTATAAATTTTTCTTGATTAATTGCTGTAAAATCTCTATAAACGCGTGTTTTTTTTAGCGCAAGTAATAACCGGATCTTATGATGGCAAAAGCAAAAGCAAAGG
>JASLVT010000037.1 GCA_030741175.1 Porticoccaceae bacterium | reverse complement strand
ATTGCAAGCCGGTGAAAGTCTTCCTCCTCAAGAACCTTGGGCTTCAATGGAGAATACAGGTGAATGGTAAGCTGTTAGCTATGCACCAGTTAACCAGACTTTTTAAACGGTAATATCTCACTAGCCTGCTGAATATGGTGATCAATTGCCTGCTGTTCTGAGTCTAAAAAGCGCTTAATGGCCTGTCGAAACTGTGGGTGTTGAATCCAGTGTAAAGAGTGGGTTCTAATCGGCTCAAATCCTCGAATCAGCTTGTGTTCACCCTGAGCGCCTGCATCATAGCGTTGCAGGCCTTTGTCGATAGCGTACTCAATACCCCGATAGTAGCAAAGCTCAAAATGAAGGCAGGAAAATTCACCCGCACTTCCCCAATAGCGACCATAGAGAGTGTCTGCATCAACAAAATACAGTGCACAGGCAATAGGCTGGCCATCTTGACGCGCCACAGCCATGGCAATTTGCTCCGGCATTGTGCGGGCAATTTGAGTAAAAAAAGCCTCGGTTAAATACCCTCTGGTGCCATTGCGTTTGGCATAGGTTCGCTCATAAAGTTGATAAAAGAGCTGCCAGATATCAGTCTCAATCTCTGTACCTTCTTGCACTTCAACAGTGATATTCTGTGCTGCGACCTCGGCGCGCTCTTTACGCACCATTTTACGCTTGCGGGAATTTAGCGCGTTGAGATAGTCCTCAAAGCAGGTATAACCTCGGTTGTGCCAATGATATTGCACACCATTTCTATGTAGAAGTCGGGGGTCAGTAAATAGGGCTAATTGCTGATCATTGGGAAATAATAAATGCCAGCTGGAGGCATTGGTCTCTTCGGCAACAGCTAGTACCTGATCGAAAAACTGTTGACCATGCTCGTCGGTGAGATTGTCTAGCCCCGCTATTCTCGGACCGGCGGAAGGTGTAAATGGGATAGCTGTAATTAGCTTTGGATAGTAATCTAGGCCATGTTCATAGTAGGCATTGGCCCATGCGTGATCAAATACATATTCGCCCATGCTGTGATGTTTTAAATACAGTGGCATGCTGTGGTTATGCCGTTCTGTACTCAGAGTAATGTGGAGAGGCTCCCAGCCAGCGTCGTCACCAACGCTATGACTTCCCTCGAGTGCCTGCAGGAATTCTTGACGCAAAAATGGATAAGGTAAAGCTATCGGACTGGGTGATGACATCTTACAACTAAACCTTTCATTTCCTATTTGCGCATTTGTACGTGACGAGACGGCTATCTGATCAATGACCAGAAGTATGGTTAGAATGTGCCTACAAGCACTGAAGCTGTCAATTAAAATCTCTCTATGATGCCTGAGATTTGGTATCAATTACTGTATGATGCGCCGCTGGAGTTGGACTAGCTTGTCACAATACTGAACATTGAGAAATTATGGAGATAATTGAATGATTATTAAGCCCCGCGTTCGCGGCTTTATGTGTATCACTACGCACCCGACTGGCTGCGAGGCCAATGTTAAAAATCAAATCGATTATATAAAGAAGCAGGGTCCAATTGATGCGCCCAAGCGTGTTCTAGTCATTGGTTCATCGACAGGCTACGGTTTGGCAGCACGTATCACTGCAGCTTTTGGTGCCGGCGCATCAACTCTGGGTATTTTCTTCGAAAAGCCTGGCACTGAACGCAAGCCCGGTACAGCCGGGTGGTACAACAGTGCGGCGTTCCATCAGTGTGCCGAGCAGGAAGGGCTCTATGCCAAAAGTATCAATGGCGATGCGTTTTCTACTGAAGTGAAAGAGCAGGCGATTGCTACGATTAAGGAAGATCTCGGACAGGTTGATCTGGTGATCTACAGCCTTGCTGCACCTCGTCGCCAGCATCCCGTTAGTGGTGAAGTATTTAACTCAACACTTAAGCCTGTGGGCAAAAATGTCACCATGCGCGGCATCAATACCGATAAGGAAGAAATTCAAGAATTTAGCCTTGAAGCTGCCACTGAGCAGGAGATCAATGACACTGTTGCAGTAATGGGCGGCGAGGACTGGCACATGTGGATGGAGGCATTGGATCAGGCCGGCGTGCTCGCAGAGGGCGCTAAAACGACAGCCTTTACCTATATTGGTGAAAAGATTACTTGGGATCTCTACTGGGATGGCACTATTGGACAAGCTAAGAAAGACTTGGATACCAAAGTGTTATCAATTCGCGAAAAATTGGCATCAAGTGGCGGTGATGCGCGGGTGTCAGTACTCAAGGCAGTTGTGACTCAAGCGAGCTCGGCGATACCGATAATGCCTCTCTACCTGGCAATGCTATTCAAAGAAATGAAAGCTAATGGCACCCATGAAGGCTGTATCGAACAGCTTTACCGGCTGTTTACTGAATGTCTCTATAGCGACAATCCGCGAACGGATGAAGTGGGGCGTCTACGCGTGGATGAGCTGGAAATGTCGCCAGAGGTACAGGCAGTCGTTGCCGAATCATGGTCCAATATCAGCACGGAAAACTTAGCTGAGCTAACTGATTTCAAAGGTTATAAAGAAGAGTTCTTAAAACTTTTCGGTTTCGAGATGGACGGTGTCGATTATGATGCTGACGTCAATCCAGAGGTTACTATTAACAACCTTATCAATTGATAAACTCGACTCTCTATGATTTCCAAGGGCACCATTTTTAAAGCATCGCTATTACATCCACGTCACTGGGTAACTTGGTTGGCGTTTGGTGTTTGGCGTGCCGTTACGATATTGCCGTTTCCTGTGTTATTGCAAATTGGCACCGCACTGGGGTTAATGTTACATCGATTTCCAAGCCGCCGGAAAACCATCGCTTACCGCAATATACAGCTGTGTTTTCCCGATCTGACTGAGCAGGAGCATCGCAAGATGCTCCGGGACAACTTTGTCAGCACAGGTATAGCGGTTATGGAAGTAGGTATCGCCTGGTGGTGGTCGAAGAAACGCTTTGCCAAGCTTCTTCAATTTGAAGGATTGGAGAACCTTGCAGCGGTTAAGGGCAGGGGTGTTTTGTTATTAGGTGTGCATTTTACCACGCTAGAAATAGGCACGGCCGGTATTAGTTTAGTCACTCCAAGAGATGGCATGTATCGGGCGCATGGCAATCCGGTATATGACTTTGTTCAAGCGCGAGGGCGACTGCACAAGAGTGGAAATGATGATGTCGCTTATGAGCGTCGTGATGTAAGAGGCACAATGAAAGCGCTCAAGGCTGGACGTACACTCTGGTATGGGCCCGATCAGGACTATGGATTGGTACAGGGAATATTTGCACCGTTTTTTGGGATACAGGCTGCAACTGTCAATGCTACTGCAAGATTTGCTGAAAAGACCGGCGCAGCTGTTGTGCCTTTCAGCCATATCCGCCTACCGGGATCTCAGGGTTACAAAATCACAGTGCACCCAGCTTTGGAAGGTTTTCCCTGTGGTGATGAACTGGCAGACGCCACTCGAATTAATGCGATTGTAGAACAGTTTGTGCTGTTAGCGCCCGAGCAATATCTATGGGTGCATCGTCGATTTAAAAACAGGCCCGAAGGCGAGCCTGACCTGTATGATTTGCCGCTTAAGAAAAGTAAGCGTAAGCGGTCCAATTAAGGTCTATGGATTGGTATGAGATTCAGGTTTTTCTTGTGTCGAGGCAGTGCCATCAGTACCATAATGCGGCTACTGAGGACGCAGAAAACAGTAAGGATAAAACATGATTAGCGGAAGTCTTGTCGCGCTAGTTACGCCGATGCATCCCGACTCACTCGACGTTGATTGGGATGCACTTAAGCGGCTAGTTGAATGGCATATTGAGCAGGGTACCGATAGCATTGTGGCCGTGGGCACTACTGGCGAATCTGCCACGCTAGATGTTTCAGAGCACAGTAGCGTTATCCGTTTTGTAGTTGACCAAGTTGCCAACCGGATTCCTGTTATTGCTGGCACGGGTGCCAATAGCACTGCTGAGGCAATCGTGCTGACGCGAGCGGCAAAGGAGGCTGGTGCTGATGCCTGTTTACTGGTTACGCCTTACTACAATAAGCCAACGCAAGAGGGATTATTCCAGCACTATCAGGCAATTGCGGAAGCGGTTGATATCGATCAAATTCTCTATAATGTGCCCGGCCGTACCGCCTGTGATATGCAACCTGAAACAGCGCTAAGACTCGCCGAAATTAAAAATATCGTCGGTATCAAAGAAGCTACCGGTGATCTAGCTCGGGCTAAATGGTTAATTGAACATTCACCTGTCGACTTTGCTATCTACTCTGGAGATGATCACAGTGCTCGCGAGTTGATGTTACTTGGTGGTAAGGGCGATATTTCCGTGACCGCCAACGTAGCTCCAAAACTAATGGCTGAGATGTGCGCTGCAGCCATAGCGGGCGATAAAGCAACTGCTGAGGCGCTTGATGCGCAACTCGCACCGTTACATGACGCGATGTTTGTCGAGGCCAATCCGATCCCAGTGAAATGGGCCGTCAGCCAACTGGGTTTAATGTCAAATGCCTTGCGCTTACCAATGACACCACTGTCCACTGAACATCACAAACAAGTACGCAGCGCGCTAGATAGTATTGCTATAAACTAAATTTGAATAGCCAGCGTTGTGCTGGCAACCACAAACAAAGGGGCTTAGCTCTGAAATGAAAAAAACGATCTCTTGGTTAACTATCTTTTCGGTACTGAGTTTGTCTGGCTGTAACTGGTTGGGCATCAGAGACCGTTCGAATGATTATCTACTGGCAGAAGAAACACAGCCCACTGTAGTTCCAGGAGAAATGGACAGTGCTAGCCTAGGGCAAATATATCCAATCCCTCAAATATCCTCTGAGGACATAGATGTCGAAACATTTGAAGTTCCCCGCCCACAGCCTGCCTCGGTCAATACCTTTGAGCAGTTGGTTAAGATTCAGAGCATAGACGGGCGCCGATGGGTGTTGATCAATATCTCCCCCAGTGAGGTATGGCCTCGAATCCGCAGTCTACTCAATCGTAATGGTGTACCATCGGCGAAAGCGGAGGGCTCTAGCGGCATCATCGAAACGGTCTGGGTTAATTTTAAATCTGACACGGAAAACAGCCATCGTTTTCGGTTTCATATTTCCCCAGGGGTTCAGTTGCAGAGCACTGAGATAACGGCTCTGCATCAACAGGTGAGCGCTGGCGGTGAGGAGCAGGAGATATCCTGGCCGGCGGAGTCCAATAGCGATGAGCGCGAGAGCGATATGCTATCTATGATTGCCAATGAACTGGCGGCTGCTTCAGAGTATGCCTCCGTATCTCTATTGGCACAGAATATCGGTGGTGAGGCAAAGGTAGAGGTGATTACACCTGAGGTTGCGGATGCCTTTATTAAGATCAATTTAAGTTTTGATCGCGCTTGGGCCTCCATTAACTACAGTGCCTCTCGAGGCGGTTTCTCCATTATTGATAAAGATCGTACAGAAGGCCTGCTGTATGTTAATTACACAGAACAAACCGAGGATGACGAAGGGTTTTTTAGTCGTTGGTTTGGTAATAGCACTGATAATGAGTTGCTTGAAGCTAATTATCGCGTTTTGATGGAGACAGTCGGTAATACTGTTGAGGCGCGTCTGGTTGGATTTGAAGGCAATAGTCTTGATAAGCAAGAATCTCTGCGACTGCTTCGTATCCTACGGGGCAATATGTCTTAAGATCTCGCTATGCGATTTGCATCTCTGGGTAGTGGTAGCAAAGGTAACGCTACCATCGTTGAGTGGCGGAACACCTGTATTATGGTCGACTGCGGATTCTCGATCCGCGAAGCCACTGCGCGACTCCAACGCTTAGGTAAAACACCTGATCAGCTCAGTGCCATTCTGGTTACTCATGAGCACAGCGATCACTGGAAGGGGGTTACGCCGCTGGCAAACAAGTTTGGGTTGAAGGTATATGTCACCGCCGGCACCTTGAAAAGTCGCGATATATCGTTGGATGCAGCAAATTTTCATATCATTGATAGCCATAAAGCATTTCAGGTCGGTGATCTGCTGGTAACCCCTGTGCCAGTGCCTCACGATGCACGAGAGCCCGTACAATACCTTTTTAACAGCGATAGCCATCGGTTGGGTGTTCTCACTGATATAGGTTCTTTGACAGGATATGTGGAATCCCAATACAGCATCTGCGACGCCCTACTAGTTGAGGCTAATCATGATATTGATATGCTCGCTAACGGCCCTTATCCTTTATTCCTTAAAGAGCGCGTAGCAGGTCAGTGGGGCCATTTAAATAACAGCCAAACAGCGCGCCTGGTTTCCCTGATTGAGCAGGAGAGAATTCAGCACCTGGTTATTGGGCATATCAGCGAGAAAAATAATAGCGTCGAAAAGGTCAGACTCGCTATTGAATCTGTTTTTACTGCGCACAATAAGGTGACTTATGCCTGCCAAGATCAAGGATTTGATTGGTTGGCACTCGACTAGGTGTTAGGGTAGGTGTGAATTTTTGTAACACTGGCTTGAGGCGAAGCATTTTTTTTAAACAGTAGCAATAGTTTTTTCCATAAAAATTAAATTTTTTTGCACTGGAGTTGGCTTTTTTTCCACAGATAGCACGGCTTTTTCAAAAGTATTTTAAAAAACTTCGCTAAGTCATTGATTTTTGATTTATAAAACTCTAACTTATTGATTTTAATAGGGTTTTTTAACTGTTCATTTTTTGATCAATTTAACAAAAATACCCGTTTTTTGTGCCTTTGAGGTACTTAATCAGTGGTTGATCCACAAAGTTATCCACAGCTTCTGTGGACATCTTTTTGCAACATTATTGTGCTTTTTCTGCATGTCGTCCGCTAAAAGCATGTTTTTGGTGCAAGCAACTGCCCTGGGAGCAACTCTGCTAGCGTTTTTATATCTTTGCAGTCCAGTAAATCGTTACCGCTGATATCAACGCGGCGTAATTCACCCAAAAACATCAAGGGTTTTATATCCCTGAGATTATTATTGGCCAAATTGATAGTGTCCAATCGAGTAAACCGATTAATACCAGTGAGGTCAGTTATACCTGCGTAAGCACAGCTGATGGTAACTAGATCTTCGGCGCGCCTAATGGACTGGTCAATGATCAGCTGTTTGATGCAGTTACTGAGTGCCATATCAGGTAGGTTATAATCGTTAAACAGTTGCGGTGGTGCATAGATCTGCTGCTCATTGAACTTGATCTGATAGCGATCACAGCCAAGAAGGGATAGAAATAAAAGACTGGCAACAGTTAGTTTCATTATTAAATCTCCTTGCTCGGCACCTTGCAGAGTATATGTGTTTAAATAACGCCATGACTAGTATTAAAGTATCCTATTCGCAGTCCGAGTTTCAGAATGCGGCTGAAAAGCTCGCCACTGAGATAGGCCTAGATATTGATGCATTAGATCCATCCCAGCAATACAACATTAATAGTTCTCCAGACTATCATCTTAATATTGGCTCTGAGGGATTGTCACTGTTACCTCTACCTCGCAGTATGCATGGGCCAATCATGTGTCAATTTGAGCATGGTGCCAACAGTCACAGGCGCAAGTACGGTGGCGGTAATGGGCAGGCAATTGCCAAAGCCGTAGGACTTTCAGGTAAATTTAGTCCCAACGTGCTTGATCTTACCGCCGGGCTCGGTGGTGATAGCTTTGTTTTGGCGGGATTAGGCTGCCGCGTAAAGTTATTAGAACGTAACGCCATTGTGCATAGTTTATTGCGCGATGGCTTTTTGCGAGCCCAGCATGCTGCGCAGTATGATAGTGGCTTGGCTGATGCAATCTCTCGTATGCAGTTGCACCATACCGATGCTCAGCGCTTTTTGATGGAATTGACGCCAGATAAATATGAGGATGTGATTTATCTGGATCCTATGTTCCCCGAGCGTAAGAAGCGCGCCAAAGTAAAAAAGGAGATGCAGGCATTTCATCAAATTGTTGGTGCAGATCAAGACGCAACGGATCTGTTGCCGTTAGCACTTGAGCGTGCGCGTTATAGAGTGGTTGTTAAGCGTCCTGCCAAAGCTGCATTCCTCGGCGGCAGGCAGCCGAGCTATAGTCTGGAAGGTAAATCAACACGTTTTGATATCTTTGCCTTACGCAAATTGCCTGTCTGACCATTAACGCTTTTTCATCACCATAAAATTACCTAGAGCTACCAGAGAAAAGCCAATCACTGCCAAGATAGTCCACTGATAGCCCTCAAAGAGAGTGGATATAATAAGGGCGAAAAAAGGGATGAGTAAGCCTGTGTACCCAGCTTTTTCAGGACCAATCATAACCAATAACTTGAGATAGGCTCCAAAAGCAATAATGGTCCCAAAAATTATTAAATAGAACAGGGATAGAATATATTCTGTTGAATACTCAAAAGTTAATGGAGTGTTGTTAGCCAGCGCTATAATTAATAGTGCCACCGTACCATAAAGGGTTCCCCAAGCATTAATCGACCAGACTGAAATGCCAAGAAGTCCATTTCTTGTGGCGGCAATATTACCTAGAGAAGCGCACATAGCGCCAGCCAGGGCAAAGAGAAAGCCTTTAATAGCAGTGTTTGATGAGGACAATTTATTTAGCTCAGGATAGAACAGTAAGCTGATACCGAGCACACCAATAATGCCGCCGATAATAATGTTGATACTGAACGGATAACCTAGAAATATGCGTGCATTAATAATATTAAAAAATACAATAAGACTGAAAATAACTGCAATAATGCCACTGGGTAGATACAACTCCGCATGATAGATGGCCCAGTAGTTAAGACCAAATAAACATAAGCCCTGAAGAGCGACAAACTGGTGGTTTTTAAAATTGAGCTGCAGGGAGATGCCACGAAATTTGCACAGTAAAAATAACAATACCGATGCCATAACCATTCGGTAGATAACCGAAGCGATCGGATCAACCGCGCCAAGTTGATAGGTGATCGCGATCCATGTCGAGCCCCAAATCGTTACCGTAGAGATATACAGAAAAAGACTGTGCGCATTCATGTGGCACTATGTCCTGGCACTACAGCAGTAATTTCTGCAGTAGCAACTGATAGATATGAGTGAGAG
>JASLVT010000036.1 GCA_030741175.1 Porticoccaceae bacterium | reverse complement strand
TCTGCTTGTAATGCTTTGCAATTACTCCGTCTGGCTCAGCAGCTACCGATGGCGTTCCTGTATCACCCTGAAGTCTAATCGACTTATCCAAGGGCAAACTACCGAGTAATTTGACACCGTACTGCTCGGCCACATTGCTGCCACCGCCATCACCGAAAATAGCCTCCTCATGACCGCACTGCGAACAAATATGCATGGCCATATTTTCTACTACCCCCAATATGGGAATATTGACCTTGGAAAACATTTCAATGCCTTTTTTAGCATCCAACAGCGCAATATCCTGCGGTGTAGTAACAATAACCGCACCACTGACCTGCGCTTTCTGTGCCAAAGTTAGCTGAATATCGCCGGTACCCGGTGGCATATCTACCACCAAAATATCTAACTCGCCCCACATGGTCTGGCCAAGTAATTGCTGCAGTGCTCCAGCAGCCATTGGTCCACGCCATGCCATCGGCGTCTGCTCAGTCACCAAATACGCCATGGACATGGTCATCAGTCCATGGCACTCAATCGGAGCAAAGTGTTTTTCGTCTGCAACAGCGGGGCGGGTACCCTCTGCAACGCCCATCATCATAGCAATGCTGGGTCCATAGATATCGGCATCCAAGAGTCCCACTTTTTTACCCAGTGACTGCAATCCCAGAGCCAAATTAACTGCCGTCGTGGATTTACCCACACCACCTTTTCCCGAGGCTACGGCAACAATGTATTTCACCTGATCTAACACTAAACCACTCCAATCGTTACTATTTTCGGCCGAATGGCCAGTCTGTGGCGGTTATAACAACAATTGCGCATGAAAAGTTGGCACAAAATCGCTATAGTTGCGGCTTGTTTCCAACGCCTCAAAAAAGAACGCTAACCATGTCATCAAAACGCCAAATACTGGTCACCAATGCGCTTCCCTATGCCAATGCAGCACTACATTTAGGGCATATTCTGGAATACACCCAAACTGACGTCTGGGTGCGCTTCCAGCGAATGCGCGGACATGAATGTTACTATGTTTCTGCCGATGATGCTCACGGCACTGCCATCATGTTAAAGGCAGATGAAAAAGGCATTAGTGCTGAGCAACATATTGCCGATATGCGCGCAATTCACGAAGCTGATTTTCGTGACTTTTTGATTTCTGTGGACAACTACCACAGCACTCATTCCGAAGAAAATCGCCAACTCTCCGAACTTATCTACAACCGACTCAACGATAACGGCCATATCGCCAAACGGGATATCACCCAGGCTTTTGACCCTGAAAAACAGCTATTCCTGGCCGATCGCTATATCAAAGGCACCTGCCCCAAGTGCAAGGCAGAGGATCAGTATGGCGACAACTGTGAAGTCTGCGGAGCGACCTACGCACCCACTGACTTGATCAATCCGGTATCCGCTATCTCCGGTGCCACACCGATCGAGAAAGAGTCGACACATTATTTCTTTAAACTACCTGAGTTTACTGAATTTCTTCAGGATTGGACGCGAAGCGGCACCTTGCAACAGGAGGTCGCCAATAAATTGGGGGAATGGTTAGACAGCGGTTTGCAAGAATGGGATATCAGTCGCGATGCACCCTATTTTGGTTTTGAAATCCCCAATGCGCCGGGCAAGTATTTTTATGTCTGGTTGGATGCGCCAATTGGCTACATGGCGGCATTTAAACATCTCTGCGATCAGAGCAATATCGATTTCGATCAGTACTGGCGCGAAGATAGCCCCGCTGAGCTGTACCATTTTATTGGCAAGGATATTGTTAATTTCCACGCACTATTCTGGCCTGCAATGCTTAAAAGCGCCAACTACCGCAGACCTACCAAAGTCTGTGTGCATGGCTTTGTCACCGTCAACGGCAAAAAGATGAGCAAGTCGCGAGGCACTTTCATCAATGCTCGCTGTTACCTTGATCATCTCAACCCGGAGTATCTGCGCTATTACTATGCGGCTAAATTATCTAACTCAGTGGAAGATATTGATTTAAATTTGGAAGACTTTGTGCAGAAGGTCAACAGTGATCTGGTGGGCAAAGTGGTCAATATTGCCAGTCGCTGCGCTAAATTTGTCACCAATGGTAATAACGGCCAACTATCGGCCAATATCGAAGATCCCCAACTGTGGCAGCAGGTGATTGGTGCCGCCGACCAAATCGCAGCACATTACGAAAATCGTGACTACGGCAAGGCAATTCGCGAGATTATGGCGCAGGCCGATGCCGCCAATGAATATATCGCCGCCAAGGAGCCATGGAAGCTCAATAAAGTTGAAGGTCAACAACAGCAGGTGCAGGATATTTGCTCATTGGGCATAAACCTGTTCCGCGTGATATTGGGTTATCTCAAGCCAGTTTTGCCGGAAATGGCGGCCGCAGGCGAACAGTTTCTCAATGACTCGCTGGACTGGGATGCGCTACAACAACCTTTGGTTGAGCACAAAATTAATGCTTTTAAGCCGCTAATGCAGCGTATTGAAAAAGAAAAGGTAGATGCCATGGTAGAAGCCAGCAAACAAGAGGCCGCTCAAGCCGCTGCCAAGCCATTGCAGGGGCCCTTAGCCGACGAGCCAATTGCCGATGAAATAAATTTTGATGATTTTATTAAAGTCGACCTTCGCGTGGCACAAATTATCAAAGCCAGTCATGTGGAAGGGGCGGAAAAGCTACTGCAACTAACACTGGATATCGGTGGTGAAACCCGCAATGTATTCTCCGGCATCAAGTCGTCTTACAAACCAGAGGCACTGGAAGGCCGTTTGACAGTGATGGTCGCCAACCTAGCACCCCGTAAGATGCGCTTCGGCATATCGGAAGGAATGGTATTGGCTGCTGGTGATGGCAAGGGCATATATTTGCTTGAGCCGGATAGTGGTGCTCAACCGGGCCAGAGAGTGACCTAAACAGCAGCCTCAGCAGTATTTATTAGATATATCTAAAAGTGCTAAAACAAAGGCTCATTTATATTGAATCAGATGAACTGATTCAAGGATAATAAGCCCTTAGCCAAACTCTGTGCTTACTATGCAAGAATTTGCCGTAATTCTGGTCAGTTCCATTCTGATCAACAACTATGTACTGGTTCAGTTTCTGGGACTGTGCCCCTTTATGGGCGTGTCCACCAAATTAGAATCCGCTATCGGTATGTCGGCGGCCACTACCTTCGTACTAACCCTAACGGCAATGGTCAGCTATGTTGTCGATGTGTTGGTGCTCATGCCTCTGGGGCTACTGTATCTGCGCACAATCGCCTTTATTCTGGTGATTGCCGCCGTGGTGCAGTTCACCAAAATGTTTATTGAAAAAACTAGCCCCCTGCTGTACCGAGTGCTGGGCGTCTTTTTGCCCCTGATAACCACCAACTGCGCAGTATTGGGTGTGGCACTGCAAAACGCCTCCAAAGACTTAAATTTTATGCAGTCATCGCTCTATGGTTTTGGTGCCGGAGCGGGCTTTTCATTGGTGCTAATATTCTTCTCCGCTATGCGCGAACGATTGGCCGCTGCCGATATTCCGGCTCCCTTTGAAGGTGCAGCCATTGCCATGATTACCGCCGGATTGATGTCTTTGGCTTTTATGGGCTTTGGTGGACTGGTGTAAATGATTGACAGCATCATTCAACAACCCATCCTCGCTGCTCTGGTCGCACTGGTTGGACTCGGCATTTTGTTTGGTGCCCTGCTTGGCTTTGCCGCCGAAAAATTTAAAGTAGAAGGCGATCCTATTGTCGAGCAACTCGACGAATTGCTGCCACAAACACAATGTGGTCAATGTGGTTTCCCCGGTTGCAGACCCTATGCTGAGTCCATAGCCAATGGCGACGCTATTAATAAATGCCCCCCTGGCGGACAGGCCACGATCAATGCTATTGCCAACCTATTGGATGTTCCGGCACCAGAACTCGATGCTGAGCACGGCGAAGAAGCCGACGTCAAGACTGTCGCTTTTATCCGCGAGGACGAGTGCATTGGTTGCACCAAATGTATTCAAGCCTGCCCAGTGGATGCTATTTTGGGTGCCGCAAAACTTATGCATACCGTTATCGCCGATGAGTGCACTGGCTGTGATCTATGCGTGGAACCCTGCCCAGTAGACTGCATCGATATGCTGCCCGTGGCAGAGACCATAGGCCAGTGGCACTGGCCGGCACCAGCAGCAGTCGCAGACTTAATCGCCACCGACCGACAGGGGGCCCATTGATGAAAACATGGGTTACTCCAGGCGGTGTTCACCCGCCAGAAAATAAACAGCAGTCGCTTACTCTGCCCATCGGCAATCTGCCGCTGCCGGACAAATTGGTGATACCATTGAGCCAGCATATAGGAGCGCCAGCGGTGCCCTGTGTTGAAGTGGGTAAAAAGGTACTTAAAGGCCAAAAAATCGCTGAGGCTGCTGGATCTGTATCCGTTCCTCTCCACGCGCCCACCTCTGGCACCATCACGGCCATCGAGCATCGGCCCATAGCCCATTCCTCTGGAATGTTGGCTCCCTGCATCGAAATTACCAGTGATGGTCGTGATAAGTGGCAAAAATACGAAGGCTTTGAAGATTATGAAAATGCCACCCCTGCAGCACTGGTTAAAGCTATCAGCGAAGCAGGCATTGCAGGTATGGGCGGTGCAGGCTTTCCGTCTGCAGTAAAATTAAATCCAGGCTTTCACCATCCGATCGATACGCTAATAATCAATGCGACCGAATGTGAACCCTACATTACCGCAGATGACTCAGTAATTCGTGAGCGGGCAGCAGAGATTGTCACTGGTATCGGCATCCTCAGCCATATGCTAGGTCGCCCGCACAATATATTAATTGGCATTGAGGATAATAAGCCCGAGGCAATCGCTGCACTTGAACCCCATGTAGCAGAATCAGGTATTTCGGTGGTTTCTTTCCCAACCAAATATCCATCGGGCGGCGAAAAGCAGCTGATCTATATTCTTACTGGCAAAGAACTACCCAGTAATCAAATACCCGCTGATATAGGTATGCTGTGCATCAACATTGGCACCACCTACGCCATCAAACGCGCCATTGTTAATGGTGAGCCTTTGATCTCAAGAGTCACCACAATGACTGGTGAGGCCTGTGGTATCAACCGCAACTATGAAACATTGATTGGCACCCCAGTTAGCCACCTGCTAACTCACAGCGATTTTGATCAAGATGCTTGCAGTCGATTAATTATGGGCGGCCCTATGATGGGCTTTAGTCTCACCGACACTGATGTACCCGTGGTTAAAACCACCAACTGTATTCTTGCGCCGAGTCATCAGGAAATTCCCGATAATCAACCAGTCCAGCCCTGTATTCGCTGCGGGTTGTGCGCGGAGGCCTGCCCAGCATCATTATTGCCACAACAGTTGTACTGGTACTCTCAGGCGCAGGATCATGACCGCTTGGAAGCACACAATCTATTTGATTGTATTGAATGCGGTGCCTGCTCCTATGTCTGCCCGAGCAATATTCCTCTGGTACAACATTATCGCCACAGCAAAGGCCAAATTAACAAAGCCCGTGCCGATAAAGTGAAATCAGATCAAGCGCGTCAACGCTTTGAATTCCATCAGCAACGTATCGAGCGCGCCGAGAAAGAAAAGGAGCAAAAGCGTGCTGCGCGCCGCAATGCCGCTGAAAAGGCACAGACGAAGACCGCCGCCAGCGGTTCCGCCGCCGATATCATTGCTGCAGCTCAAGCCCGTGCTGCCGCTAAGAAAGTCAGCCCAGAACAACAGCAGGCAAAACTTGAGCGCTCAATCGCCGGTGCCGAGATGCGCGTGCAAATGGCTAAAGAAAAACTGGCTGAAGCGGATGTTAATCAAACCGATGAACAGAAAAATGCGCTTATAGCTGCCGTTGAAACCGCTAAGCAAAAGCTTGAGCAAGCCAAAGCCAGATTGGCTGAGCACGTAAAACAACATGATCTAGCAGATAACGGGGAGAAGGTGGACTAATGGCCTTTAAACAAATCACCTCACCCCATGCCCATTCAGCACAGAGCACTGGCAAAGTGATGCAACTTGTAATCTGGGCTACAGTACCGGGACTGCTTGCGCTGACTTATCATTTTGGCTGGGGTAGCCTGATTAATGTTCTGCTAGCCACTGCCACTGCCCTGATCGCTGAGGCCGCCGCTATCAGTCTTCGCGGTCGCTCTGTCAGCTTCTATCTTCGCGACTACAGTGCCGCATTGACTGCCGTGCTTTTAGGCTTATCACTGCCGCCACTGGCACCTTGGTGGATCGTGGTGGTGGGCACCCTATTCTCCATAGTGATTGCAAAGCATCTCTATGGCGGTCTGGGTTACAACCCTTTCAATCCGGCAATGGTCGGCTATGTAGTACTACTTATTTCATTTCCAATTCAGATGACCAGTTGGATCACACCACTGGCACTATTGCCCGATGGTCTGTCGCATCCGGGGATCATTGAATCACTGAATATTGTGTTTGCGGGCTATAGCCCTGCGGATGGTGTTACTGGCGCGACACCTCTCGATAGCTTTAAATTTAGCGATGGCCTGCTAGTGGATCAAATCTATGCGCAGAATCCACTGTTCAGTGAGGCCGCTATCGCCGGGGTCGGCTGGGAATGGGTCAATATTGGCTTCCTGATTGGTGGCCTGATACTGCTGGGCAGCAGAATATTTACTTGGCATGGCCCTTTTGCCATGCTGGCCACTTTGACACTGATGTCGGTTATTTTTTGGGATGGCGGCAGCTCTGATAGTCCCGGATCAGCGCTAATGCATCTGTTTAGCGGCGCTAGCATGATGGGCGCATTTTTTATCCTGACCGATCCCGTGTCCTCTGCAGTCAGTAACCGCGGACGACTGGTGTATGGCGCACTAATTGGTGTGTTGGTCTATATTATTCGCGCCTGGGGTAACTACCCCGATGCGGTCGCCTTTGCTGTGTTGCTGGCCAACTTCGCCGCGCCGTTCATCGACAACTACACATTGCCTCGCACCTATGGCCATACTGATAGACGCCGAGCTACTGAAAAAGAGGAAGACTAATGACTCTCCAGTCGATCCGCTTAAATAGCCTACTTCTAGCTAGCTTTGCCCTAATCACTGCGGTGATACTGGCCGGCACTGATTCGCTTACCAAAGATCGAATTGCCGAATCCGAACGCAAAGCGGCTCAACGCGCATTGCTAGAAATTATCCCTCTTGATCGCCACAACAATGACCTACTGATGGATGTACAACCCATACCGGAACAGTTCTGGCCACTGCTGGGTCTCAAAAAAGGTGGTGATATCCATATTGCCCGCAATAATGGTCAGACCGTTGCCGCAATCATTCCCACTGTGACCGCAGATGGCTACAGTGGTGATATTAGTATGATTGTCGGCGTCAATATCGATGGCAGTGTCGCCGGCGTGCGTGTCGTGGAGCACAAGGAAACTCCTGGACTGGGGGATAAAGTCGATATCAAAAAGAGTGATTGGATATTGAGCTTTAATAATAGGTCACTGAGCAATCCACAACTTTCAGGCTGGGATGTCAAAAAGAATGGTGGTGATTTCGACCAATTTACTGGTGCTACCATCACCCCAAGAGCAGTGATATACCAAATTGCCAATGTGCTTGACTACTTTAGCAAAGACAGCGAGCGACTATTGGCGGATGCCAATACAACAATTCAGGGGGCTATCCAATGAGTGAAATCAGCGCCTCAGAAGTCGCCAAGAATGGTCTCTGGACCAATAACCCTGCCCTAGTACAACTGTTGGGGTTATGTCCTCTGCTCGCAGTGACGGGCACCGTAGTCAATGCACTGGGACTGGGCATTGCCACGCTGGCAGTATTGATAGGTTCCAATACCATTGTATCGCTGATCCGCAACCATGTGAGTGATGCGGTGCGACTACCGGTATTCGTCATTATTATTGCTGCCTTTGTTACCTGCGCCGAGCTACTAATGAAAGCCTATACCTACGAGCTCTATCAGATACTGGGTATCTTTATCCCACTGATTGTCACCAATTGTGCAATCCTTGGTCGCGCTGAGGCTTTCGCCAGTAAACAAACAGTGGGGATGGCCGCCTTTGATGGATTGATGATGGGGTTGGGTTTTCTTTTTGTGCTGGTGTTACTGGGCGCGATTAGAGAACTACTTGGCCAAGGCACGGTACTCGTAGATATGCATCTACTCTTTGGCGCTACTGCCTCGGACTGGGTGATGCGACCCTTTGGCGACAACTACAGTTTGCTCATTATAGTGCTACCACCGGGTGCCTTTTTGGTGACCGGCTTCTTAATTGCCATTAAAAATGCTATCGATAACGCCAACAAGCGCCGCACCGATGCACTTAAAGAAGCGCCGGTTAAGGGTGCCAAGCGTATCCGCACCACGGGTCATATCAGTTAATGATGGAACTGCTATTGCAGTGTCAAAAGGGACGCAATATTCATAGGGAATAGCATAATATGTATAAGACCGGTGCTCAGCTCGTTCGCTATGCGCTAGAGCAACTCAACATTCCGCATTGTTTTGCTACTCTGAGCGACGATAATCACGCCATCTATGAACAGCTGAGTCTATCCACCTCTCTGAACACACGCAAAGTCAATCATCGGCTCAGCGCCGCCTTTATGGCCGATGCGCTTAGTCGCACGCTCTATGATGGCGGAGCTGGTGCCATACTGATCAGTACCGATGGTATTGCGATTGAGGGTATTGCCGAGGCCTTTATCTCTGGCATTCCTCTGCTGATTATTGCCGGGAGCAGTCCCATCGATAGCGTTGATGCGCAAGAACTCTTAAACCCCGTGACCAAAGCCTGCTTCAAATTGACCAAGCTTGAAGACATCGTCAGCACTATATTTAACGCTGAAAAATTAGCCACCAGTGATAAACCAGGACCGATTCTTATCGAGATTCCCGCAACACTGCAAAGCCAGGGTGATAAATTGAATCAACCATTACCTGCGCATTCAACCTGTGCCAGTAATACTGCAATGGATGCTCAACTCCCTGATAACAGTATTGAACAGATCTTTAATGCAGAAAACCCCTGTATCCTGATGGGTTATGCTAGGGTCGATGCAGAAACCGCTCTGATCGAAATAGCTGATCATATGGCTGCTCCGGTATGCACGATGTTGGAGAGCAATAGCGCCTTTCCCGCTACACATCCGCTACATGCTGGCCTTGTATACACACCTGCGGCTAAACGCACGCTTAAGTACTGTGACTGTCTATTGGTCATAGGTGCAGACTCAATGGCTATAAATGACCTAGAGTTGCCGAAGACGATAGTGCAATTGGCACCAGAGGCCCTACAAACCTTCCTTACGCAACTAAAAACGCATCAACCCCAACCCCGTGATAGTCAAGCAATCATAAAAGCCATTGCCAAAGATAAACGGCAGCTGAGACAAGACTGGTTAGAACACAATAGTAAAGGGCGTGTTAATCCGATTGTATTTTTTGATACCTTGGCCAACTGTATG